>CAZPEW010000112.1:1463-7722 GCA_964585695.1 uncultured Lachnospiraceae bacterium | reverse complement strand
GGAGAGACGCCGGTGCGTAAGATTCAGAACCAGCGCAAAGATGATAATCAGCATCAGCGTGACGATTGCCATGGTAACGGCGATAAAGCGGAGTCTTAATTTCCTGATCATACGTTTTCCTCAATTTCCAGATGATATCCGAGCCTGCGGGCTGCGACAATACTGATGTCCGAACCAAGGCCTTTCAGCTTTTTACGGAGGAAGCCCACATATACCTCCACGTGGTTTTCCACGGCATCGGAGTCAAATCCCCAGACCTTGGAGAGGATTGCTTCCTTTGATAAATTCTTGTCCTTGGCCTGCATCAGCATCCGCATGACTTCAAATTCCTTTGCAGAGAGTCTGAGCTCGCTGCCGCCGCAGAGCAGTGCGCCGGATTCAAGATCCAGGGAGGTGTTGCCGAATGTGAGCTCATCTACTTCCTGTCCCTGACGGCGCAGGAGAGCGTTTACGCAGGCGAGCAGTTCCCTTGCATCGAATGGCTTGGTGAGATAGTAATCCGCACCGGAATTTAGTCCTTCCACGCGGTCCAGAAGCTCGGATTTTGCAGTGAGCATCAGGATCGGCGTACTCAGATGCTCGGCGCGGAGTCGTTTTGCGACCTGGTAGCCATTTACGCGCGGCATCATGACATCCAGGATGATGAGATCATAAACATTGGTTTCGCCATACTGGATACCGCTCTCACCGTCATAAACAGCGTCGGCGTCAAAGCCTTTTTCAGAGAGTAGCTCCTTTACAGAATCAGCGAGCAGCTTTTCATCCTCAACAATCAGTATTTTCATCGGTTGCCTTTCCCCTTACGGTATGCCTGTTCCGTTCCGATACGGCTGAAAACAGGCTGCCTCTGCCTGGAATGCAGAAAAATAACTGCATTTATTATACTCTGAAACGGAGCTGCACAAAAGTATACGAAAATGAATGTTGAAGAAATTTTCAATCTTTTTTCAGCTTCATTTCAGTTTGACATTGTACACTTCCTGAGAAATGCGATAAACATGCATCTTTTTATGAGTATCATACGGCGGATTTCTGAAATGAAACTGAAAATGCAGTATGAGGAAGCAGTCGGAAGGAGAAAAATATGTACAGAAGATATATGGCCGGTGTTCTTGCAGCAGTTACCGGCGCGGGCAGTGTGATGATGATGAGCACTGTCTCGGCTTATGCATCTACCAGTTATGAGATGAGGAGAAAAATTGTAATTGCGGCTGACATCATGGATTCTTTTGATGTTACAAAGGCAACTACCAGTGTGACCAGAGAAGAATTCGCAAAGATGCTGGTCCGCGCTTCCAGCTACAATAACAGCGTCAGTGCGTACAATACGGTTTCTGTGTTCAAGGACGTACCGATGGACAACGAATATGCCTCCTTCATCCGCACGGCAACAGAGCAGGGCTGGATGACAGCCTACCTCGGCGGCAGCTTCAAACCTACGGATCCGATCCGGCTGCATGAAGCAGTAAAGGCTGCACTTACGCTCCTTGGCTATACTTCTGAGGACTTTACAGGAAACCAGGTTGCAAACCGGGTGGCCAAAGCACAGTCCATCGGACTTACGACCAGCATCGGCAAAAACAGCACGGATGAACTGAATTACGAGGACTGCGTTAATCTTTTCTATAATCTTATGAAGACAAATACCAAGGCGAATGAAACAGCCACAAAATCTTCCTCTACGATCTACGGAAAACTGCTCGGCTTCTCTCTTACGACAGACAATGAACTGAATATGCTGGAGACGCTGCAGGCAAATCTGAGCGGACCTTACGCATTAAAGAGCGGCAGGAGTCTTTCCAGTGTCATTCCTTTCGGAGAGAACAGTGCTTCCTGCTATCTGAACGGAGCAGAAAGTTCTGTGGAAGGAATTGAGGATGCTGCAGAATCGGAGACAGTCGTGGTATATTACAATACTTCCACCAAGGCCGTATATGCATATTCGAGCGATGGCAATTCCGACGGAACCATGGGTACCGATTCCGGTACACTGGATGCCATTTACTACAATTCAACAGATGTTATGGTTCCTACCTCCATTGAAGTGAACGGAGAAACCTATCAGATTTCTTCTTCCAATTCCGATATGCAGTATGCCTTCTCGATTTACGGGTCACTGGAGGTCGGAGATGACATTACGGTAGTATGGCAGACAGATTCTGACGGCAACAAGACAGTTGTTTCATATGTGGGCTGAAGAGGAGAATAAGGGAAGATGAAGGATCCGGGAAAGAAAACAAGGAAGCCAAAGCTTAAAAAGATCATTATTTTTACTGTAATCGCAGCACTGATCGGCGGCGGACTTTACTATTATTTTATATACAGAAATAAAAACAAGGAAGATGCATCCAGCAGCATCAAGACCGGAACGGTATCCAGACAGAATATTGTATCCTCGTTGTCTTCATCCGGAACCATCTCACCGAAGGATTCCTATAACATTACATCCATGGTAGACGGTGAGGTTATCGCAGCGAACTTTGAGGAGGGAGACCAGGTAACGGCAGGACAGGTGCTTTACCAGATAGATGCGACCTCGATGGATTCCAAGCTGAGCTCCGCAAACAACTCAGTTGATCGTTCGCTGACGGACTATGATGATGAGGTTGATGATTACAATAAGGTGGTTTCCAAATTAAGCGGCAACACCTACAAGGCTACGGAAGCCGGCTATGTCAAGACACTGAGCGTTAAGGTCGGAGACAAGGTCGGTTCCAGCACGCAGGTGGCAGAGCTTTATAACGACAGCACAATGGAAGTCAGCATCCCGTTCCTGAATGTAGAGGCACAGAGCATTCCGGTCGGTTCCGCTGCAACGCTTACACTCAGCGATACGCTTGAACAGCTTAGCGGTACGGTTACGGCGGTTGCCACAATGGATCAGGCACTGACCGGCGGACAGATTGTCCGTTACGTGACAATCTCCGTGGATAATCCCGGCGGCCTTACCACAAGTACGACAGCGACAGCGGTCATCAACGGCTTTTCCTCAAGCGGCGACGCAAGCTTTACACCGTCACGGGATATTACCATAACAGCCAGCGACCTTACGTCGAATGTTACCGTTACAAATCTTCTGGTACATGCCGGAGACTATGTCAGCGCCGGCACACCGCTTTTTTCCATCAGTGAAGAGGATGCTTCTGATATCATCCGTTCTTACAAATCCAAGGTGGAAACCGCACAGGCAACTCTTGAGAATGCAAAGTCGAGTCTCGACAGCACCAAGGAAACCTATGACAACTATACGATTACAGCACCGATTTCCAGTACGGTCATTACAAAGACAGTCAAGACCGGCGATAAAATACAGAACGGAAGCGGCAGCACGACACTTGCCGTCATCTACGATCTCTCGCAGGTGACCTTCCAGATGAATATTGATGAGCTTGATATTTCCAATGTCAAGGTAGGACAGAGCGTACAGATCACAGCGGATGCATTTGACAATCAGACCTTTACGGGAAAAGTCACTACCATATCCAGAGAGGGTACAGCCTCCAACGGTGTAACCTATTATCCGGTAACCGTTACGCTCGACGAGGTCGGGGACCTCCTGCCGGGCATGAATGTAGAGGGTGTCATCGTACTGGATGAAAGAGACAATGTTCTGGCTGTTCCGGCAGATGCTCTGCAGCGCGGCGATGTTGTCTATGTAAAGGATTCTGACAGCAGTGCAAAGGCAACACAAAGTACGGTTGCAGAGGAATCCGCAGCAGGAAGTGTTCCGGAGAGCTCCGGGGCTTCAGAGAAAAATGCATCTGCAGCGGCAGAAAGCACGACAGGCGCAGCAAAGAGCGGACTCACTTCCGCAAATCAGTCGGCGAAATCAGATGCCAGTGCAAATGCGGAGGAAAAGGCTTCTTCCAATGTACCGGAAGGATTCCATGCAGTGCAGGTTACGACAGGACTTGTAAGCGATGATTATGTGGAAATCGTTTCAGGAGACCTGAATGAAGGCGATACCGTTTATATTACGCAGTCTACGGTAGAGGACAGCTCACAGACAGCCATGATGCCAGGTATGGGCGGCATGGGCGGCGGTCAGGGTGGTCCTGGCGGCGGTCCTGGCGGCGGTCAGGGCGGAGGCCCGATGGGCTGACGGAAAGAAGGAGGCAGTAAGATGGATGCAGTAAAACCGGAAACGGAAAATGTCAGGACAGCAGAACCGGATACAGGCAGCAAGGCTGCCTTCACGGAACATGAAGAGGATCCGGATGCCGAACGATATGATGAAATAGAAAAACTTTCCAGGGCTGGTGCTGCAGGCAGTGCGCCTGCAGCAGCTGCAGAAGACGGCCGTGAACCGCTTCTGTCTCTCCATGATATCTCCAAAATATATAAAATGGGGACAGAAGAGGTGCGGGCGAATGATGGAATTACGCTGAATATCTACAACGGGGAATTTGTTGCGATTGTCGGCAAGTCCGGTTCCGGCAAATCCACGCTGATGAATATTCTCGGTGCGCTCGATGTTCCGACTGCGGGCGAATATTATATCAACGGAGAAGATGTCAGCCATATGTCAGACGATGAACTTGCATCTATACGCAATAAAAAAATAGGATTTATCTTCCAGCAGTACAACCTTCTGCCGAGAGACAATCTTCTTGACAATGTTTCTCTGCCGCTCCTCTATGGCGGGTATTCCGCAGAGGAGAGGAAAGAAAGAGCCATGGAAAAGCTGGAAAGCGTAGGCCTCGGGGACAAATGGATGCAGCATCCGGCACAGCTCTCCGGCGGCCAGCAGCAGAGAGTTTCCATTGCACGTGCACTTGCGGGAAACCCGGAGCTGATTCTTGCAGATGAGCCTACAGGCGCACTGGATTCAAAGACCTCCAAGCAGGTGCTGGGTTTTCTTAAGAAAATCAATGAAGACGGGAACACGGTTGTGATGATCACGCATGACAACTCCATTGCACTCGAAGCAAAGCGGATCGTGCGGATCAGCGACGGTAAGATTGTATACGACGGAACGGCGGAGGAATATGCTAAACTCATTTAAACTTGCACTGAAAAGCATATGGGCCAACAAGATGAGGTCATTTCTCACAATGCTCGGCATCATTATCGGTGTTGCAGCCGTAATTATTCTGGTCGGCATTGTAAACGGTGAAATGTCCTATATGACGGAAAGCTTTTCCAGCATGGGCACCAACCGTCTGACGGTAAATATCACAAACCTTTCCAGCCGGTCTGTTTCTGTAGATGAGATGTATGACTTTTATGAGTCCAATTCAAAATACTTCAGTCATATGTCACCGTCTGTTACTGTAAGCGGCACCGTTAAGGTAGGAAACGAAAACAGCGACAAGACTACCATTACCGGCACAAGCGAGGAATATCTGGATATCATGGATTACAGCCTGGAAAAGGGACGCTTTATCCAGTATTCGGATCTGCTTGCCAGAACCAAGGTTGCGGTTATCGGCTATTATGTGGCGACGACCTATTATGACAGTGCTTCGGCGGCGGTCGGCAGCAAGATCAGTATCAATGGTGAGAACTATACGATTGTAGGTGTGGTAGAGAAACAGACAAGCGACAGTGAGGAAATGTCGGAGGGCGGTACGGATGACTTTATCTATATTCCGTATACAGCGGCAATCAAGCTTTCCAGAAACGGAACAGTCAACAACTACACCTTTACGGTTACCGATGATAACGTTGAGAACGCGACGGAGATCAAAACAAAGATTGAGGACTATCTCTATACGATTTTCAAGGATGATGATTACTATCATGTAACGGCAATGTCCGAGCTCCTGGATTCCATGAATTCCATGATTTCGACCATGTCCATGATGCTTGGCGGCATCGCCGGAATTTCACTGCTTGTTGCCGGCGTCGGAGTTATGAACATCATGCTGGTTTCGGTAACGGAACGTACCAGAGAAATCGGTGTCCGCAAATCCCTCGGCGCAAAAAAGAGTACGATTCTGCAGCAGTTTGTCATAGAAGCGGCAGTGACCAGTTCTCTCGGCGGCGTACTGGGTATTGCGGTCGGTGCAGTCGGTACGGCAGTAGCAGGCAAAATAATGGGCATCAATGCGGTTCCGACCTTTGGCTCCATCCTGGTTTCCTTCTCGGTTTCTGTCATGATCGGTCTGATCTTCGGCTATATGCCGGCAAGACGTGCGGCAGGACTGAATCCGATCGATGCACTCCGGAGTGACTGATCCTGAAATCAATACGCTTAATTAAAATTGTTATTTACAAAACCTCACCGGCATAGTAATATAGTAACGTTTTTTTAAAA
>CAZPEW010000112.1:0-1453 GCA_964585695.1 uncultured Lachnospiraceae bacterium | reverse complement strand
GTCATCGGAACACAGCTGTGTTTCGGGGCCATTGTCACCTTTTTTTGCTTACGGAAAGGGAGTTTCTATGATCAAGTATGTATTTGTAACCGGAGGAGTAGTATCAGGACTAGGCAAAGGCATTACCGCAGCATCTCTTGGGAGACTGCTGAAGGCGAGAGGCTACAAAGTGACCATGCAGAAGTTTGATCCGTATATCAATATTGATCCGGGTACCATGAACCCGATCCAGCATGGTGAAGTTTTTGTTACGGATGACGGTACGGAAACAGATCTGGATCTCGGCCATTATGAGCGTTTTATTGATGAGAGTCTGGACCACAAGGCGAATGTCACTTCCGGAAAAATCTACTGGTCGGTACTGAACAAGGAGCGTCACGGTGACTTCGGCGGCGGTACCGTGCAGGTTATTCCGCATATTACCAATGAGATCAAAAACAGCTTCTTCCGTTCCGCAGATCCTGATGAGGACCGGATTGCGATTATTGAGGTCGGCGGTACAGTCGGCGATATTGAGTCGCAGCCGTTTCTTGAGGCTATCCGTCAGTTCCAGCATGATGTCGGACCGGAAAATTCCTGCATGATTCATGTAACGCTGATTCCGTATCTGCATGCTTCCGGTGAGATGAAGACAAAACCGACCCAGATGAGCGTAAGAGAGCTCCAGAGACTGGGACTTAAGGCGGATATTCTGGTATGCCGTACAGAATATGATATGCCGAAGGATCTTAAAGACAAGATTGCGCTGTTCTGCAACGTACAGTCCAATCACGTTCTGCAGAATACCAATGCGGAATATATTTATGAGGTTCCGCTTCTTATGGAAAAGGAGAGGCTTGCACAGGCGGTTCTCGAATGTCTGAATCTCCCGTGTCCGGAGCCGGATCTTTCCGAGTGGAATGCGGTTGTTGATTCTCTCCGCCATCCTGAAAAAGAAACGGAGATTGCAATTGTCGGCAAGTACACACAGCTGCATGATGCCTATATGAGTGTTGTAGAGGCATTGAAGCATGGCGGTATTGCAAATCATGCCAAGGTCAACATCCGCTGGGTAGACTCGGAGGAGGTTGACAGAGAGGGTGCGGGGAAACTCCTCAGCGATGTCAAGGGGATCCTCGTTCCGGGCGGATTCGGAAACCGCGGTACCGAGGGCATGATCATGGCGGCAGAGTATGCGCGTACAAACAGGATCCCGTATCTCGGCATCTGTCTCGGTATGCAGATGGCCATTGTTGAGTTTGCACGGGATGTACTTGGCTTCCATGATGCCAACAGCACGGAGTTTAATCCGGATACGCTGCATCCGGTAATTGCCCTGATGCAGGAGCAGAAGGCGGTTGAAAATCTGGGCGGTACCATGCGCCTTGGTTCCTATCCTTGCGTCCTGGAGGACGGAAGTCTCGCACTGAATCTCTATGGCAGGACGGAGATTGCCGAGCGTCACAGACATCGT
>CAZPEW010000111.1:0-7766 GCA_964585695.1 uncultured Lachnospiraceae bacterium | reverse complement strand
CCGTCGCTGCCCTCGCCGTATTCCCCGAGGCGGAAGGTATCGACATATTTCAGCTTTTTGAGCTGCGTGTGCACTGCTTTCCTGAGTGCGCCGGTTCCGCGGCCGTGGACGATCCGTACGGTCGGGAGATGTGCAAGGTAGGCATCGTCCAGATATTTCATAAGCTCAGGAATGGCCTCTGCGGTTGTCTCTCCGATGAGATTGATTTCCGGGGAGATGCTGAGCGATTTCTGCATGCGGATATTGCCGCCGCTCTTGCTGCGGCCTTTGCCTGCAGCGGGTCCGTCTGCAATACCAGGTCCGGAAACCTGCTGTGTACTGACAGGCTCCAGGTTTCTGACATTCACCTTGGTGCGGATGATACCGGCAGTTACAAAGAGGTTCCCGTCCTTGTCCGGCAGCGTGGAAACGCTGGCCGTCAGATTGAGGCTGGCAACCCGTACGGTATCGCCGACCCGGATCTTGCGCGGCGAGATCGGCTGGGATGGCCCCTTGGTCTTAAGGCCGGAGGTCATGGAAGACTGTACCTCCCGCAGCTTTTTATTGAGGGTCATACGGGTCTTCTCGGCATCCATGGTCTGGGCGCTGCCGCTCATTTCCTGTCTGCGGAGTTCCTTGACCACGGTGTCTGCGGTTTCCTTGGCATCTGCAAGGATCTGTGCAGCTTCCTCGCGGGCCTTCTCCAGGATCTTGTCCCTGCCCTTTTCCACGCCCATGGAGCTCTCGCGGGCACGGCGCTTGTATTCCTCGATTTCCTGCCGGTAGGTCTGGATCTCGGCACGCTCACGCTCAATGGTGATGCGGCTTTCCTCCAGATTGGCAATGACATCCTCAAACTTGACGTCCTCGGATTCAATCCGGCTTCTGGCATCATCAATGATATAGGACGGAAGTCCCAGCTTCTGTGAGATTGCGAATGCATTCGACTTGCCGGGGATGCCGATCAGGAGACGATAGGTCGGGCGGAGAGTTTCCACATCAAACTCGCAGCTTGCATTCTCGATCCCCGGTGTGGTCAGGGCATAAACCTTGAGCTCCGCATAATGCGTTGTCGCGACGGTACGCGTTTTCATATTGTGCAGGAAGTTAAGGATAGCCATGGCGAGGGCGGCGCCCTCTGTAGGATCGGTGCCGGCGCCCAGCTCATCAAACAGACAGAGACTGCGGGAATCGGCTGCAGCCAGGATCCGCACCGTATTGGTCATATGTGCGGAGAAGGTGGACAGACTCTGCTCTATACTCTGTTCATCACCGATATCTGCAAAAATCTCATCAAACACGGCGAGCTCGGAGCCGTCAAAGGCCGGAATAAAGAGGCCTGCCTGGCCCATCAGCTGGAAAAGACCGATGGTTTTAAGACAGACGGTTTTACCGCCGGTGTTAGGACCGGTGATAACCAGCATGTCAAATTCATCTCCGAGATAGATGCTGATCGGAACGACCCGGGCCGGATCTATCAGCGGGTGGCGGGCATCCTTGATATTAATATAGTAGTGATCGTTGAACCGCGGCTTGGTCGCCTGCATTGCAGCGGCAAGTCTGGCTTTTGCAAAAACAAAGTCCAGGTGTGCGAGTATGGCAATGTCGGAGCTGATTTCCTCTGTATATGGCATGAGAGAACCCGAAAGCGTCAGGAGAACCTTTTCAATCTCTTTTTTCTCCTCGGTTTTAAGCTCACGGATTTCATTGTTCATCCGGACAATGCTCATCGGCTCAATAAAAAGCGTAGAACCGGTTGAGCTCTGGTCATGGACCATACCCGGGAAGCTGCTCTTGTACTCGGCTTTGACCGGCAGGCAGTAACGGTCATCACGCATGGTGATGACAGCATCCTGCAGCATGGCACGGGAGGAGTTAAGCAGCGAATTCAGCTGTGTGCGGATCCGGTCCTCGAGGACATGGATCTGGCGGCGGACATGATAAAGACCGTCGCTTGCATCATCGGCAACCTCATCCTCCGAGAGGATGCAGCGCTGGATCTCCCGGCACTGCGGGCTGAGCGGCTCGATATCCCGGAAATAGGAACTCAGGGCATCCTCTGCAGAGGTCTCCTTCTCCTGCACGGAAGGCTGATTCTTTGTGTAATGTGCATTCAGACGGACAGCCCGCGGCAGCGGTCTGGCAGGTTCTGCGTCCTGTGAATCCCGTCCGTAGACCTTGGCCTTTCCGGCAACCGAAAGAAGCTCGCCGAGTGCGAGGAATTCCGGTATGGAAAGAGAACCGCCGATTTCCAGTCGTTTGAGAGAATCGCGGACATCCTTTACGCCGGCAAAACCGAGAGCGCCGTAAAGGCGGATCCGTGTGCCGGCAGCTTCTGTTTCATTCTGCATGACCTCTATTTCCGTGAGGTCCGAGGACGGGACAAGAGCTCTGACGAGCTGCTTTCCCTCTGCCGAACCGGCGTAGTCCTCAAGCTTTTGAAGTATTTTATTAAATTCCAGTGTGTTTAAGGCTTTAGTATTCATGTGCATAGTATAACAAAAAGAAAAAGCGATTTCCATAGGAATGGTTTTTCTTGCCACTTACTTTTGTTGTGTATATAATAAGATCCATGGCAGACAATAAAGAATTCATCAAAGAGAATATTGTTGGCCGGAAGGACAGCTGGAAAAAGAGGCTGCGTCATTATGTCCGGATTGTTCTGTCCGCACTCATTTTTGGCATTCTGAGCGCGGCTGTTTTTGCTGCGGCTGAACCGCTCCTTGAGAAGCGTTTCCATAAGGAGGAACCGGAGACGGTTACGCTGGAGACGGAGACAACGGCTGCACCTGTCACAGAAGCCGTGACGGAGGCACCCACCGTAGCAGAAACAGAACCGATCCAGCAGGTCGTTCAGTCGGAGCTTAAGAATTATGCATTCTCGGTCTCCGATTATGAAAGTGTGCTCTCGGATCTTGCAAAAATCACGTCAGCCGCAGAGGATTGTCTGGTTGAGGTGAAAAAGAATGTCAGCGGAACCGATTTCCTGGGGGAGCCGCTGGAAGCACAGGACAGCTTTTCAGGCATTGTCATTGCACATACCTACAGTGAGTTTCTGATTCTGACCTCAGATCAGGCCGCACAGGATACAAGCTCTGTAGAGGTAAGCTTTCTGCGGGATCATGTTTATGCCGGAACCATCAAAGGCGTTGATCACAAGGACGGGTTTGCCGTTATCTCTGTACCGGTGGCATCCATGCAGGAAGCGGATGTAAAGAATGTCGGCACCATTACAATCGGCAACTCCAGACTGCTGAAAAAGGGAGGCACGCTGATTGCCATCGGCGCACCGGCGAATGTTCTTTATTCCAGCGCTTACGGAATGGTTTCCTATATCACCTACAATTATTCTTATGTAGACTGTGTATGCGAGGTTATCGTTTCTGATCTGGTGGCCGATCCATCCAAGGGCACCTTTATCATCAATACCGGCGGAGAGCTTGTCGGATGGATTTCCTCCAAGCTCGGCACCAGTGCGGAGGGATATCAGAGAATTGCCGGCAGCTCGGATTTTGTGGACTGGATTGAAGCCATTTCCAACGGGCAGCAGATCCCATACATAGGACTGAGTCTCCAGGATGTTACAAAGGAAATGCAGACAGCAGGACTGCCTGCCGGAATTTATGTAAGAAGTGCAGAGCAGGATTCGCCGGCATTCGCGGCAGGAATCCAGAGCGGCGATATCATCACAAAAATCAATGATATACCGGTTGCATCTGCAAAGGATTACAGCGATGTGCTGAGCACCTTGAAGCCATCCCAGGAAATCACAGTGGCTGCACTCCGCCAGCGGGGAGCAGAATACGCAGAAGTGCCGTTTACACTGACAGTCAGTACGAGGTAAGCATGGAATTTACAGAATTTTTTAATCAAAGGAAAAACAGCATGAAATATATTGAAAGTTTCCACGACGGTATGCATGTTTCAGACGTGTATCTCGTAAAAACCAAGAACACCGCGCTCACAAAGAACGGAAAGGAATACCTGAATGTCACACTCCAGGACAAGACCGGATCGGTTGATGCAAAGGTATGGGAGCCGAATTCTCCGGGAATCAATGAATTTGAGGTTCTCGATTATGTATATGTTGAGGGCAATATCACAGTCTATAACGGAGTGAACCAGCTGAGCATCCAGCGTCTCAGTGTGGCAAGGGAGGGGTCATATGATCCCAAGGATTTCCTGCCGGTGTCCGAGCGTCCGATTGCCGATATGAAAAAGGAACTCGAAGCGGATATCCAGAGTGTGCAGAACCCGTATCTTAAGCAGGTTCTCACAAAACTGTTCCTTGAAAACGCAGCATTCCTCAAGGATTTTTCCATGCATTCCGCAGCAAAATCCGTACATCACGGCTATGTAGGCGGTCTGATGGAGCACACCCTGTCGGTTGCAGCTGTCTGCGATTTTTATGCAAAGCATTATCCGGATCTGAACAGAGATCTGCTCATTACCGCAGCCCTTTGTCATGATATCGGCAAAACCCGTGAGCTGACCGCCTTCCCGCGGAATGATTATTCGGATGAAGGACAGCTGATCGGGCATATTGTTATCGGCTATCAGATGGTCAAGGAGACCATCGATACCATTCCGGATTTCCCGGAGAAGCTCTCCACAGAGCTCCTGCACTGTATCCTCTCTCACCATGGCGAGCTGGAATACGGGTCGCCCAAGAAGCCGGCGCTGATGGAAGCTATGGCGCTTTCTTTTGCGGATAATATTGATGCCAAGCTCCAGACAATGCGGGAAGCGCTGAATGCTGCAGACCGCAGCGGCAAGGCCGGGGAGAACAGCGGGTGGATCGGCTTCAACCGGCTGATTGATTCCAATATGCGTAAAACCAGTGCAGAAATACAGTAGTATTCAACCATAATTGCAGCGAATCCAGAAGACATCATCCCACGGGGAGACAGGCCTTCTGGATTTTTTTAAGAACAAGAACCATCGGACAGATGAATGCGGGGAAACCAATGAAATACACAGAGCAGAAGAACAGAAAAAGAAGGAATGCGGCAAAAAACACGGCAGGCAGCACAGCGAACAATGCAGCAGCCGGTACGGCAGGTACTGCGTCCGGAGAAACAGCAAAAAACCGGCAGCTGGAACTTACCATTTCGGATTATTCCGAGGAGGGACTCGGGATCGGCAAAACAGATGGATTTGTCTGGTTTGTAAAGGATACCGTAATCGGAGACCGTATTCTTGCGCAGACGATGAAGGCCAAGAAAAACTATGGTTTTGCCCGCCTCACCGAGGTTCTGACGCCGTCTGCATTCCGCACAGCAGCCCCCTGCCCGATTGCAAGACAGTGCGGCGGCTGCCAGCTGCAGCAGATGGAGTACGCCGCGCAGCTGTCCTTCAAAAGAGACAAGGTCCGCGGAAATCTGAGCCGGATCGGTATGGTGGAACCGGAGATCCTCGATGCGGTGACGGAACCGATTGTCGGGATGGAGAATCCTTTCCGCTACCGCAACAAAGCGCAGTATCCGGTTGCCGCAGACCGGAACGGAAAAAACGTTGCCGGCTTTTATGCCGGACGTACGCACCAGGTGATTGCCTGTGAGGACTGTCTCCTGGGAGCAGCCGAAAACCGGGAAATCCTTGACCGCATTCTCCGATGGATGGATGCGAATGCTGTCCGTCCGTATAACGAGGAATCCGGAGAGGGAAGCATCCGCCATATCCTCATCCGGAAGGGCTTTGCTTCGGGGCAGATCATGGTGTGTATCGTTGTAAACGGAAAGCAGCTGCCGCATGCGGAATCGCTGGTGGCGGCGCTGACGGAGGGAGACGCTCAGGAAGCTGTGCCGCTCCGCATTGACAGCATCAGCTTTTCAGTCAACACCGGGCGCGGCAACGTTATCATGGGGAAGGAAACAGTCCCGCTGTACGGGCCGCTTTATATTGAAGATTCCATCGGTCCGGTGCGTTTCAGGATTTCGCCGCTGTCCTTTTATCAGGTAAATCCGGTGCAGACGGAAAAAATGTATGGCGCCGCGCTGGAATTTGCCGGTTTAAGCGGCACAGAGAATGTCTTTGACCTCTACTGCGGCATCGGTACGATTTCGCTTTTTATGGCGCAGAGGGCAAAGCATGTTTACGGAATTGAGATCATTCCGGAGGCCATCGAGGATGCCCGCCGGAATGCAGCGCTGAACGGCCTCGCCAATGCGGATTTCATGGTGGGTGCCGCCGAGGAGGTGCTGCCTGCCTGGTATGCGGAGCATCCCGATGAGCGGATCGATGTGATCTGCGTGGACCCGCCGCGGAAGGGCTGCGATGAAAAATGCCTCGAGACCATGGTGCAGATGTCTCCGGAAAAAATCGTCTATGTCAGCTGCGACTCCGCCACACTCGCCCGGGACGTGAAGTACCTCCGCGCCCACGGCTACGAGCTCCGCCGGGTACGGCCGGTTGACAATTTCCCCGAGACCGTGCACGTTGAGACGGTAGTATTGATGTCAAGGGTTGAAAATCAGCCGTAAAAAAGGGCTTGAAATAAGGGCATTTCAAGGTTTTTGCCATAAAAACCACCGCTCGGAAATTGCCTGATTCTTACTTCGAGGGAACATGTCAAAACGAGCTTAAAACCTTGTGACAGAGCGATTTAGATGTCAGTGCTTGGCGAGTAGTCAGTTTAGATGTCAGAGGTTCGCGTGTGGTCGATTTAGATGTTTTTTGAAAAACCCGGGCTTGTGTGGTCGGGTTGAATGTATCTGTTATTTATCCATGATTTTTGTTACGTTTCTATTGTTTATGTTCATGGATAGGAAATTATAATTTTTACAAAGGAAGGTATGTATGGAAAATAATATTAATGATTATTTAACCAATGGTGAGTTATTTAGTAAACTCAGTGATTTTACGCGAATTGTAGATCCTTTACAAAAAAGAGTTATTGAGTACGGAAACAAGGAGGTTCTAATTAACAACATCCACTGTTTTGATTTTTGGGGTAAAAACAAAGTGTGCGATAATTGCATCTCCATGAGGGCTTATAACGACAACACGACATATGTAAAAATTGAGTATAGAAAAGACAAAACATACATAGTGACTGCAGTCCCCTATATTTTAGATAACAGAAAGGTTGTAGTCGAGATTCTCAAAGATATTACAAACAGTTTATTTTTTGAATCGCTTGACGATAAGGGTAATGAATTGACAGGAATTCATGCGCTTATTGATAGTATGAACAAACTTGCTTTTAAAGATCAACTTACGGGGCTGTATAACCGACGATATATTATGGAAAAGCTACCTGTTGATCTTTTGAACGCTAAGCTTTTATCAAAAGAAATATCTATAATTATGGCTGACATTGATTATTTTAAAGCTGTTAACGATAATTACGGACATCCTGCCGGTGATCAGACTCTAAAAAATGTTGCCATAACAATATCCGGATGTCTTAAAAGAGAAATTGACTGGGTCGCAAGATATGGTGGAGAAGAGTTTCTGATTTGCATGCCTGGAGCCGATCTTGAGACTGCAAAGTCAATAGCCGAATGTATGCGAAAGTCAATTGAAAGATCTGTAATCGAATATAATGGCAAGCAATTTAACATAACTGCAAGCTTCGGTATTCATTACTTAAAATCACCAGAAAGTGAGAGCATTGACGAGTTGATAAAACATGCTGATGAAAAGCTGTATTTGGCTAAAAGTAACGGACGTAATAGAGTTGAATATTAAAAAATAAATGGGATTGTGTGGACTGCCGTAATCGTATTCATCGCCGGGAAATCATACAGGAAAATGAAAAGCATAAAGCAAGGCTCCCACACTGC
>CAZPEW010000110.1:1223-7818 GCA_964585695.1 uncultured Lachnospiraceae bacterium | reverse complement strand
TTAATAAAAATCCTGAACGTTACGCAGAAACAACCGGCGAACCCTGAGGAAAGGCCGCCCGCCTGCGGCGCAGCTGCAGAGCCCGGCTTCAGTCCTGACTGTACGGATCGTATTTACGCAGAAGCAGCATAATCAGGTCCCTGATGGCGGGCGTGATCAGCGTGCTCTTATGGATGGCAATTGCAATGTGGAAAACCGCCGGCGGATCCATGGAAAAGGATGCATATAAACCCTCTTCGTAAAGGTTGTCGGGCAGAAATCCGACACCTTTATGGTTCATGATCATACTGCGGATGGCTCTTGATTCACTGATCTCGCAGAATGCCTTGGGGATGAACTGGTTTTTTGCAAAAAGCTCCCTGCTGTACTGATAGACGAAGCTCCCGGACTGGTTCAGAATGAAGAACTCGTTTTTAAGCTTGTCAAAATTCACACCGTTCCTGCGGAAATCGCGGACAAGCGGGTGATCAAAAGGCAGCGCGAGCTGCAGCTCGGCATCCTTCAGCGGGATAAAATCAAGGAGACTGTTGGTAAGCTCCTTGGTAGCCATGATGGCAATATCGGCAAAACCGTTGGACAGATATTCCTTTGCCGCTGATGCGTTTCCGAGTATGGTGCTGACATAGATATCCCTGTGGGTATCAATGAATTCAGACAGGATTTCAGGAATGTTGGTGAGGATCGCATTATTGTAGACAAGCGAGATCTGCTTCTGCTTCCGTGTCCTTATTTTCTGGATATCACTTAAGGCGTTGTTATAGATTGCGAGCGCGGATCGGGCGCTGTTCACATAGATTTTTCCTGCATCCGTGAGAACCAGCTCGTTTTTCTCCTTGCGGAAAAGAGGTGTGCCGAGCTCTGTCTCCAGCTTCCGGATCTGCTGGCTCAGAGCTGGCTGCGTTACCATCAGACGGTCTGCAGCACGTGCCTGCTGTTTTTCCTCTGCAACGGCAATGACATACTCCAGGATTCTCGTATTCATGTGTGATTCCCTTCTGCGAATTCTCTGATGATTTCCTCTGCAGTCTGGTTGCCGCCGGGGAGATAGAGCGGCTGGATGCGGTCCTGCTTCATGACAAGATAGGCAATGTATCGTTCGGGCGTACGCAAGGTACGCCCTTTTTTTATGATAAGACCGAGGTTCATAAAATACTGCGGGCGCAGCGACAGGTAGACAATATCACGGTCATCAAACTGCACCATGGAACGCGGCAGGAAACCGATGCCGGCACCCTGGCGGACCATGCTGGCAATGACGAGGTTGTTGCTGGTTTCAAAGATGATAAGCGGATGGATGCCGGCGGTTGCAAAGATATTGTCGGAAACACTCCGGATTGTGGTGCCCGGACTGAGCAGCACAAAGGAATCATCTTTGAAATCCAGGATGGAGACAGCGCTGAGATGTGCCGGATCCCGGGAGGCATTCGCGGCCATTTTGTGGAAGGACGGTATGGCAAGCACGATTTCCTCTCTGGAAAAAGTAACGTAATCGTAGTATGGACTCTCCGGATCGGGGAAGCTGCCGAGCGCAAGATCGGCCTCGCCGGCGGATATCTGTTTCAGGATGCCGCCCATATAGGATTCTCTCAGCTCCAGGCGGATGTCCGGGTAGCGCTGCGAGAAGACCGGATAAATGCTGGCAAACATGATGGAGCCGCGGAGCGGTGTGGCTGCGATCGTGATGCATTCGCGGCCGGGACTCTGCAGGCGCCGGATGGAAAAATAGGTCTGGTCGTGGATGCGAATGATTTTCTGTGCGGCCTCCAGATAGATTTTTCCTGCCGCTGTCGGAAGCAGCTGCTTTTTCTCCCGGTAGAAGAGATTCTCTCCGAGTCTGTCCTCCAGCCCGGACAGAAAGGTGCTTAAGGTAGGCTGGGAAACCGAGAGCTTTTTTCCGGCAGCGGAGAGATTCTTTTCCTCTGCAATTGTGGTAATATAAATGAGATCCTTGATGTCCATGCTTCATTCCTCCAGGCCAAGTGTAACATGCAGAAGAAAAGAAGTATAGTTTTTTCTTATAACATGTATAGTCTCCGGATGATTGAGAGCGCAGATTTTCCCGGATATACTCAATGACAGTAAGGGAAATGAAACACTTTTTTGGAGGAAAAAACATGACAACACCAATGATTATCACATTGTGCATAATGGCCTTTATGGTTGTTATGCTGCTGACCCATAAGCTTCCTTATGGACTTACAGCAATGATCTGCTGCGTACTTTTTGTACTGACCGGTGTGGCAGACATCAAGACAGCTTTTTCAGGCTTTGCAGGAAGCACGACAATTCTTGTTGCAACCATGATCGTGGTTGCTTCGGAGCTCGGCAAAACCAGCGTAATCCGCAGGCTGAGAGGCGTTCTGGACAGTATGAAGGGCAAGCAGGGCATCCTGATTGTGGCAGTACTATTTATCGTAACGGTTCTTCTTTCCCAGCTGATGGGACAGATCGCCTGCCTCTCCATCATGCTTCTGTTTGTACAGACACTGGATGAGGACAGCCCGCTGTCTCCGGCGCGTATGCTTTTTGCAGTCTGCACCCTGAATACCATCTGGACAGCCAAGATTCCGATTGCCATGGGCGCAACCATGCCGGGTACGATCAACTCCTTCTATGAGGGTATTGCACCGGATAAGCTCCTCGGACTTGCAGACTACTTCAAGGCTGCAGCTATTCCCGGAATCATAGGAATTGTTTATTGCCTTCTGTTCTATAAGCTGATCCCGACGCAGACCATCAACAACGGAGATATCAAGGAAGTAAAGGAAGAAAAGGCTATTTCCAGGAAAGATGAAACCATCATATTTGCGGTATTTGCAGCAGTAATGATTGCCTTTATGCTTTCAGGCAAAATTCCTTCGGATATCCAGAACATCATTCCGGCAGCCGGTATTATCGTTCTGATCCTCACAAAGGTTCTGGATGTAAAGGAAGCTGTAAAGACACTGACCGGTGATATGGTATTCATGATTGCAGGTATGTCTGCAGTTTCAACCATTCTCAGCAAGACCGGTGTCGGTGATCTGATCGGTCAGACGGTGCTTAAGGTCCTCGGCGGACATCCGGCTCCTATATTTGTCATTGCCGTATTCTGTATCGTGACCTCCGTCATGACAAACTTCATGTCCAACATGGGTACGATGGCGCTGATGTGCCCGATTGCCGCATCAACGGCTCTGGCAGGCGGCTTCAACGTGCAGACGGTTGTTCTTGTTACCGCAGTATCCGCCTGGTATGCATTCGTGCTTCCTACCGGCTGTGCAGGTTCCATGATTGCCTTTGGTATCGGAAACTTCAATGTGGCAAAGACCTTCAAGTTTACGATTCCGCTCTGGATACTGATGGTGGTATCTCTGATCATCAGCACAAGCATTTTCTTCCCGATCTACTCCTGAGCATAGTAGATCGGTAAAACTGCAGACAGCGGAAAAACGCTGCAAATGCAGTAATCGGTAAATCAGAGATAACTGGCAATGAGCGGCAGATCTTTGACTGACAGGTAATAATGAGCAACTGGACGAAATCAGGAAAGAGGTAGCAGATGAAAGCTGTTTTTAAACCCGGAGTTGAAAAGAAAACGATCAATCTGATCGATAATGTTGTGTATTCTCATGTAAAGGATCTCTCCGGAAATCCGCTGGAGCTTAAAATGTCCGTCATGCTGCAGAACGGAAATGCAGAGATGCGCATTGCGGCTGGTGAGGATGATCCCAAGGCGGATCACAGTCCGAAACCTGTACTGATTTTTGTACCGGGCGGCGGCTGGAGAGGCGCAGATAAAAATCTGATGCTCGGTGAGATGTCGGAATATGCGAGAGCAGGTTATGTTGTTGCCTCGATTTATTACAGAAACAGTGCAGAGGGCAAATGGCCGGCGCAGATCCAGGATGTAAAGACGGCGATCCGCTTCCTCCGTGCCAATGCGGAGAAGTACGAGGTGGATCCGGCGCATATCGGAATCTTCGGGAGATCTGCAGGAGGGCATCTTGCTGCATTCGCCGGCATGAATCTGCCAGGCTATGACACTGCGGAATGGGCAGGCTTCTCTTCCGATGTACAGGCAGTGATCGATATGTTCGGTCCGGTGGACATCGGCGCCAACATGGACATGGAAGCACCGAAATTAAAGGATCCTAAGTTCCGCTGGCATTCGATCGAGGAGACTCACGGCGGAGCGCTGATCGGCGGAGATCCGGCAACAATCCGCGAGAGAGCGGATACAGCGAGCCCGACCTGTTTTGTAAACAGTAAGATGGCACCGATCCAGATCCTGCACGGCGACAACGATCCTCTCGTTCCGCCATCCTGCTCGAGTGACATCCTGTACCGGCGGATCACGGAGGCAGGCCTTGAGGACCGTGCGGAATACTACATTATCCCGCATGCCGGCCACGGCACCAGAGAGTTTTTCCAGGATGCAACCAAGGAACTGATGATCGGATTCTTTGACAGGCATCTGAAATAAGTGATTGTGTTTCCACATGCAGAAGGTGTGCATTCCCGCTTTTGGGAAATGCACACCTTTTGATTAGAACGTGATGATTGCGGATAAAGAGGAGTTGGTGATATGAAAATCAGTGAAGGCGGAAAAGTATCAGAACTTTTAAGGAATATTGCAGTTCCGAGGATGTTTCATGCAGAACAGACATTTGAATCGGAGCATATCCTGCCAGAGGATATACATGATATTGTGTTCCGTGAACTTGGGCAGGAGGCATTCGCGGCAAGAGTGAGGCCGGGAATGCGGATTGCGATTACGGCAGGAAGCCGCGGAATACGCAATGTGGATATCATTACAAAGGCGATTGCAGATTATGTCAAGTCAAGAGGAGCAGCAACGTTTATTGTTCCGGCTATGGGGAGCCATGGAGGAGCAACGGCAGAAGGCCAGCTTGAAATTCTTGCAGGCTATGGCATCACGGAGAAAACAATGCAATGCCCGATTTTATCATCCATGGAAACGGTGGAACTAGGACTGTCTGAACGAGGCAGAATGGTGTATCTCGATAAAAATGCATATGAAGCGGATGGCATCATTATCTCCTGCAGATTGAAACCGCATAATGCATTCAGAGGAAAGTATGAAAGCGGTCCCTGCAAAATGATGACAGTGGGCCTCGGGAAGCAGAAAGGTGCTTCTCTTGTTCATGCAGACGGCATGAATGTTATAAGCGAAAATATACCGACGATGGCAAAGGTTGTGCTGGAAAAAGCCCCGATACTGTTTGCCATTCCCTGCATTGAAAATGCATATGATGAGACATGGAAAATAGAGGGAATACTGGCTGAGAACATATTAAAGCGGGAACCGGAACTTTTAAAAGAAGCTTTTAAAAAAATGCCAAGTCTGCTGGTTAAAGAATGTGATGTTCTGGTTGTTGATGAAATCGGGAAAAATTACAGCGGGACTGGTGTTGATCCCAATATTACGGGTACTTTTTCAACAGAGTATGCGCACGGCGGAATCAAGGTTCAGAGAACGGCATTTCTTAATTTAAGTCCGGAATCACACGGGAATGCTTTAGGCTGCGGTCTGGCCAGCGCTATTACAAAAAAGATTTTTGATGAATTGGATATAGAAAAGATGTATCCGAACTGTATTACAAGCACCGTGATCAATTCTGCACGGATCCCATGCGTACTTGCTGCAGATAAGGAGGCAATTCAACTCTGTATCCGTACATGCAATGGCATTGATCAGAAAAATGTGAAACTGGTCAGGATACCAAACAGCCTCCATATCGGCAGAATCATGCTGTCAGAGGCCTACTATGAAGATGTATCAGCTGGCCGATATCCAGGTGTAAAAGCACTGGACGCGCCGGAAGAACTTCTTTTTGATGCATCGGGCGAACTGCTTACAGAGGTATAGGCAGGAGGGGATGCCGGCGTTAATTAATCGGCCGTTGGCATCCCTATGCCATACATCTGCCAGTATTGCTCCATTTTTTCTGAATAATTTTTGGCAAGCTGAATCAGATATTGGTCTCCCATGCTGAGAACTCTTGTTTTTGAGTAAATAATATACCATTCCCAGTGGGGATCATCCTCAAGATAGAACCAGGCGGTTGAATGGCTCTTTTTTGCATAGGATTGAGGAAGGATTGTACAGCACAGGCCCTTGCTGACCAAACGGCAAAGCGTATTATTCATGAGAGTTTCATAATGTATGATCGGATGATACCCTGCCCGCTCGAACATAGGGTCAATAACCACACGCATGGTTGAGCCAAAAAACATCAAAGCAAAATTTTCATTTTTGAGTTGTGAAAGATCAATTGTGTTTAATGGTTTTCCGGCTGGAGCAGCGTACTGCGCAACCCAGCTTTTTGCAGGCACGCCTAATACCAGTTTTTCGGTGCACAGGTGCTCATATTTGAAGTCGGAAGATGGCGTGTTGGAACGCATGATAAATGCAAGATCCATCTGATTTTTTTTGATTTTTTCTTCCATTGCATGAACAGTCTGTTCCTGGAGATGAATTGTATAATTCGGGAATTTTTTTGTAAAATCAGGCGAAATGTCAATAAATAAATCGGTGCCGTGTTCAAATGGCAGTCCAAAAAAAATATCACCGGAAGGGTTATTATTCAGA
>CAZPEW010000110.1:0-1213 GCA_964585695.1 uncultured Lachnospiraceae bacterium | reverse complement strand
TAACACGTGCATTCTGCACATAGAGCTGTCCTGCAGGAGTAGGAATCATTGCCTTTTTAGACCTGTAGAACAGTGCAACCCCCAGATCTTTTTCTGCTTTGATAAGCTGCTGATTCAAACCGGACTGTGATATATATAGAGAGTCTGCAGCTTTTGTTACGTTCTGAAAATCTGCGATGGCAACAATATATTCCAGTAATTTCAGGTCCATACTTTTCTCCTTTGCCGTATTCTCATCATGAAATCTCCATCAGTGAAACATGACAAAAATAATTTTCCATTTTGTGTAAATCATACAATTAGAAGAAATACTTCTTATATACATAATTATAACCACCTTTACTTCTTATATTAGCACAGATAAAATGACTTTAACAGTGCGGGATGCACATTATTTGATCGTAGAAAAGGGGAATATTATGAAGGCAATAAGATGGATGGATCTGCATATTGAAGAGTTTCTTCTTGCAGTGCTGCTGATCATTTTTACTGTTCTGATCAGTGCAAATGTTGTTTTACGGTACTTGTTCAATGGAGGAATTACCTGGAGCGAAGCTATTTGCAGGTACTGCCTCGTATATTCGACATTTATTACAATCGGACATTGGGTCAGACGTGAGAGCGGCATCTGCGTAGACTTTATTGCGCAGATTGTGCCGAAGGCGGTTTCGCAGTTATTCAAATGGATCGTGAGAGTACTGCAGCTCTTTTTCTTTGGATTTTTATTCATCGTATCAGTCAAGGTTTTAAAAGGAACATATGCATCCGGAACTGTAGACGGGACGTTAGGATTCAACATGGCTTATATCTATTTTGCCTGTGTTCTTGGCTTTTTTAATGCACTGGTGAGAAGCATACAGGTTATTGTTCTGAATCTTAAAAAGAAGGAGGACTGATATTATGGCAATGGGAGTATTTTTTCTTATATTTTTTGCAGTCATTATCATTGGTGCACCGATGGCGCTTGTATTCGGCGGTATGAGTTTCCTCCCGAATCTTTTAAGTGCAAGTGTGCCATATACGGCAGATGCAGCCGTCCGCAGCATGTTTTCCAGTCTTAACAGTTTTACAATGCTTGCAGTACCGCTTTTTATGCTTTCCGGTATTATCATGGCAAGGGGCGGAATCTCCAAGAAACTGTTTGACTTTTTTGCATACTTTATCGGCAACAAAACAGCAGGTCTTCCATGCTGTGTGGTACTGACATGTATGT
>CAZPEW010000109.1:0-7889 GCA_964585695.1 uncultured Lachnospiraceae bacterium | reverse complement strand
ACGTATGGCAGCTATATCCGCACGGAACTCTGCCTCATATTCCGAGCCGTCTCTCTCCAGTATACGGCATATTTTTACCATTAAACCAAGGCAGTATACATGGAAAGCCTCACTGATGAACAGGCAGCTGCTTCTGCCCCGATGCTGTTCAAATTCACTTAAACCGGGATCCGGCACTGCACCTTCCGGTGCATCGAGTGCAAGCCAGTCGCCAAAATGAAAGCGATGAGGATTTCCGCTGAATGCAATCCAGCGCTGCATGCTGTCAAACTGCTCTGCCAGGATGTCCGTATCTCCGTAAGTCAGATAAAGCTGCCATGGGCAGATCACGGCTGCATCTCCCCAGCCGGCACTGCCTGCAGCATCTCCGGGCGTATCCGGCACGACATGGCTCGCCGCGTCAAAGTGCAGAATATCCGGCACAACGTGCGTCACGGCACCATTCGGCAGCTGGTCTCTGGAAAGATCGCGGAGCCACTTGGAAAAGAACCGGTCAACATCATAGTTGAGAGCGGCTGTTCGGATAAATACCTCGGCATCTCCGGTCCAGCCTAAGCGTTCATCGCGCTGCGGACAGTCTGTCGGTATATCCAGGAAATTACTTTTCTGTCCCCATATGATATTCCGGTAAAGCTGATTGACCTTGCTGTTTCCGGAGCAGATCCTCCCTGTGCGTTTAATATCGGAATATACGGCAATGTCCGTAAAAAAGTTATTTTCAGGTGCTTTCTCTATCAGGAGATAGCGGAAACCCATAAATGCAAAGCGAGGTTTGTAGCACTGATGGCCTTCCCTGCAGATGTACTCTGTCCTCTGCAGGGCCGTGCGGAGATTTCCGTTAAAAAAGTTTCCGTTCTCATCAAGGATTTCGCCGTGGGAAAATACCACCTTATCCCCTTTATGCGCATCCGTGCAGATTTCCACGTAGCCGGCAAGATTCTGACCGAAATCGACCAGCAGTTCTCCATTCGGCGCACGGAAAATCCGCTGCGGCACAATCCGCTCGTGCTCCGTTATCTTCTCTCCCTCCTGCGGGATGAGCATTTCCCTGCTGAAGCCCGGCACAGCAGCCGGAATTGTAAAACGGGGAATGATATTTGCATCGCAGATCTCACCGTCATAAAGCTCGGCACGCAGCACCTCGCTTCTTCCGCACATCCAGCCCGCATCTGTAGAAATACGCTCAGTATGCCCGCCGGTTCTGATTGTCAGCTCCGCAATGAGAGCAAAGCGCCTTTTCCGAACCATCCCAGTCTGCCGCAGTACCACCCGTTTCCGACAGTGACCGTAAGTATATTTTCCTCACGGAGAAGCGATGTAACATCATAGGTCTGGTACTGCAGACGGGTCCGGTAGCTCGTAAAACCCGGTGCCAGTATAAAATCACCGATGCGTTCTCCGTTAAGCCTGGCTTCATATACTCCCATTGCCGAAATTTCCAGCAAAGCAGAATCCGGCTTTCCTTTTACTGCAAAGGTTTTCCGGAAAACAGGACATATCTCTCCAGTTTCCTCTGAAGGTACAATCCAGACAGCATTTTCCATTTTTTCTCCTGTCCCAGCGTTTACTGTTCTTTACGGTATGTTTCCACAGAAAAAGAATCATATACAAGTTTCCTGAAGTCCTCAAGCGTACCTGCTGCATGGTCCGCGAGTATCTGCGCACCGATATTCCCGGCTGCGGTTGCTTCTGACGGTCCGGCCGTTACCGTAAGACCGGTTTCCTCCGCCGTAAGCCGGTTTAAATACGCTGCCTTGCAGCCGCCGCCCACAATATGGATCGTGTCAAAATGTCTTCCGGTAATTTCCGAGAGCTGCTGTACTGCCTTTTTATAGCAGACCGCCAGCGAATGGTAGACCACCCGGGCAAGCTCCCACGGTGTCTCCGGAATTTCCTGTCCGCTTTCTTCTGCTGCGAGCCGGATTTCACGGATCATGGAAGCAGGTGCCAGAAAGCGGGCATCATCTGCATCTACTGTGGTTCCGGTTTTTTCATCAGCGGCTCTCCTGCAGAGATGTCCGAAGGAATAATCCGTATCCGCAGGATCCGTACGGAAGCGCCCGGAAGCATCTGCAGCATATCCCTCCTGCAGTTCCCGCTGCACGGACTGTATCATCCAGAGTCCCATGATGTTTTTGAGAAAACGGAAGCGATGGTCATAGCCGCCTTCATTCGTAAAGTTTGCATGCTGCGCCTGCTTGCCTGTATCCGGCACTGCCATTTCGCAGCCCAGCAGAGACCATGTCCCTGAGGAAAGATACAGCGCATTTTCCCCCTTCCGGAAGGGCACGCTCATGACTGCAGATGCGGTATCATGCGTTGCCGGAAGGATCACCTTAAGATCAAAGCCGAGCTCTGCGGCAATTTCCGGACGGAGCATCCCCGCCTCAGTACCCGGCAGCGACAGCGGTTTAAAAAGTCTTTCCGGATAATGCAGCTGCCGGATCAGCTCCCGGTCCCAGTCATATTGCGCTGCAGCAAGGAGACCGGTTGTGGATGCATTGGTATATTCCTGCTTCTTTATGCCGGTAAGGAGAAACTGCAGATAATCCGGCACCATCAGAAATGTTTCAGCCTGCTCCAGTCTTTCCGGCATCTGTTTAAGATCTGCCATAAGCTGGAAAACCGTATTAAAGGAAGCCCGCTGGATACCTGTTTTCCGGTACAGAAGATCCTCCGGAACCAGCCTGTAGACTTCTTCCTCCATTCCTTCCGTGCGTCCGTCACGGTAGGCATAGCAAGGTCCGATCATCCGGTCCCCGCTGTCCAGGAGGACATAGTCCACCGCCCAGGTGTCGATTCCCATGCTGACCGGAATTTTTCCGCATTCGCGGCATTTCCGGAGACCCTCCAGAATTTCCGCAAAAAGCTTCTCCGTATTCCATACCTTATGTCCGTTTGATGTCTCAAAACGGTTCTCAAAGCGGTATATATCCTCCAGGAGGAGCTTTCCGTTTTCCATATGTGCGAGGATGTGGCGCCCGGAGGATGCTCCGATATCGACTGCAAGATAGTATGTCATAATATTAATACTCTCCGATTCTGCCGGACTTCTTTTCATAAAGAAACTTCTCATTGATATTGACATGGAAAGGCGCGTTGAGGGCGCGGAAATCTGCCGGCGTGATGGTCTGTCTCTTACTGTCCGTACACGACATCACCTTTACCAGAATTTCCGCTGCCTTCTCGATGGTATGCATCAGCCCGAAGGTAATGTCAAAATCCGGGCCGCAGGCAAACATGCCGTGATGTGCCCATACAGCGGCATCCTGCGTTTTCATGATTTCCGAGGTTGCCACCGCGATCTCCCGGCCGCCTGGAACCATCCACGGAACCATCCCGATTCCTTCCGGAAAAACGATCGGGCATTCGGTTGCCATTTCCCAGAGTTCTCTTGTAAAAATCACGCTGTCCAGCGGTAGCAGATAAGTAAGCGCGATGACATTCGCAGGATGGCAGTGGTATACAACTCTGAGACGGGCATCTCTCTTTTTCAGGACCTCCAGATTCATCAGATGGGACGGAAGCTCCGAGGTCGGTCTGCCTCCGTTTACGAGTCCCCAGCGGATTCTGTATTTCGTGCCGGTTTCATCCACTTCAATTACAGCTGCAGTATCTGCAGGATCCAGGGAAACATTCCTGAAATATTTGCCGGACCCTGTCACCATGAAAAATTCACCGGCCAGTGCCGGAACAGCCGTGCCGATTTCCTGCCAGGCATCATCCTCATGCAGATCATCTCTGATTTCATCAACTTCCTCCGGTCTGATCCGGTAGCTCAGATTTCCGCCGTTTCTCTCATGCCATCCCTGTTCCCAGCCGTCATTGCAGAGCCGGATAAAACCCTGTGCAAATTTTGTTTCTGTTACCTTCATTTCCAGCCTCCTCCCGGAACGCGTTTATACCCGCTTCCGCAAAACCTTTGTCTCGTAATCCTCCGCCTCTTTAAACCAGAGATCTCCGACCGGTGCATTGTTTTTATCGCAGTAATAATCAAAAACGTCGCCGAATGGCATTGTCTTCATTTCCTCACTGCGCATCATAAGTTCTGTGAATTTACGTTTCTCCTGCAGTGCCGCCATTTCCTGATTCGGAAGAAGCTCTGCGTACAGCAGGGATTTGAGCATGGAGCGCATCCCGACTGTCCATGCAGCAATACGGTTGATGGATGCATCAAAGAAATCCATCGCTATAAATACCTTATCTGCGCCGTTCCGGACAACTTCCGCTGCTACCTCCCGGTTGTCATCATTAAACAGAACAACATGATCCGAATCCCATCTGACCGGTCTTGATACATGCAGTGCCAGATGATCCTTGAAAAGCAGCATGGAGGAAATCTTGTCCGCAACATTCTCCGTAGGATGGAAATGTCCGGTATCCAGGAGACAAAGCACATCCTTGTTTGCTGCTGCGTAATTCATGTAAAATTCATGCGAGCCTACCGTACAGGACTCAAGCCCTATGCCGAACACCTTGGATTCCACGCAGACATAAACCTTGGATCTGTCATAAGGAACGGACATTATTTCATCCAGTGATTCCTTCAGTCTCGTGCGCGGCGACAGGCGGTCTGCCGGTATATCCTTGAAGCCGTCCGGAATCCAGATATTCATGACGCAAGGCTGTCCCGTCTCCTCTGCAAAATATTCCGAGATCCGGATGCAGGCCTTGCAGTGTCTGATCCAGAATGCCCGGACTTCCGCATCCTCAGAGGAAAGCGTAGCATTCTCTGCAAGCGGATGGCTGAACATGGTCGGATTAAAGTCGATTCCCAGACCTCTTTCTCTGGCAAAATCAGCCCAGGCCTTGAAATGCTCCGGAAGCAGCCTGTCGCGATCCACCCAGCCGTCCTCTCCGAATATGGCATAGCTTGCATGCAGGTTGATCTTGTGTCTGCCCGGAATCAGCTTCATGGCTTCATCCATGTCTGCCATCAGCTCCTCCGGTGTCCTTGCCTTGCCAGGATAATTTCCGGTTGCCTGGATTCCGCCGCTGAGGGAACCCTTCTGATCAAACCCCTGTACATCGTCTCCCTGCCAGCAATGCATGGAAACCTTTATTTTCTCAAGTGCCGCAATGGCAGCATCTGTATCAATCCCCAGTGCCGCATACCTTTCTCTTGCTTCGCTGTAACGTTCCTGAATGGTCATTCTGTCCTCCGATCCTTTTCTCTGACTGATTTGCATGACAGTATCATCATACCCCATGTCCGGCACTTTTTTAAGAACGGTATCTGCATAAAAAAACGTCCTTTCTTGCAGTCGGATGTCTGTTCTGCTACAATATCTCAGGGAAAAGCTGTCTGAAACATTATTCTCCGGAAAGGAATGGAAAATCAGGATGAATGCGGAACTGCTTGCAAAAATAGAGAAAACCACCGAGGAGGAAAAAGCAATCCTCCGGGGACAGAATTCCATCAACCGTGCTCTTTACTACAGCTCGGAAAAGTCTTCCAAAAAAGATGAAATCGATTCTGCGCGCGTGCTCTCGGACGGGCGGCTCATCGACATCCGCAGACACGTGCGGTTTATCCATTTTCCGAAGCACACGCACAACTTTGTGGAATTTATGTATGTCTGCCGGGGATCAGTCACCAACATCATTGATGGACAGACCATTGTGCTTAAGGAGGGTGACATCCTTCTTATGAACCAGCACGCCGAGCAGGAAATCCTGCCGGCAGGGAGAAACGATATTGCGGTCAATTTCATGATCCTTCCGGAATTTTTTGACACTGCTTTCCGCATGCTCGGCAAGGAAGAGAATGCGCTCCGGGGCTTCATCATCAGCTGCCTTACCGAGAAAAAAAAGGGCGGCAACTACCTGTGTTTTGCGGTTTCCGGTATCCTGCCGGTGCAGAACATCATCGAAAACCTGATCTACGGCATGACCGAGGCTTCTCCGAACCGCCGCAGTCTCAACGAAATCACCATGGGACTTCTGTTTCTGAACCTGATGAACTACACAGATCTCATGCAGGTGCCTGAGAATTCCTTTGAACAGGATCTTGTCATCCGCATCCTGCATTATATGGATACAGACTATAAAAAAGCCGCTCTGGAGAATTTCTCTCTCCGGAGCGGTTATGATGTCTATACGCTGAGCAGGATCATCCGGCGGAATACCGGAAAAACCTTTACAGAGCTCCTGCAGGAACGGCGTCTGCAGCAGGCTGACTTCCTTCTCCGGAACACCGATGTGTCCGTCCTGGATATCGCGGATGCCGTAGGCTATGCAAATACCAGTTTTTTCCACCGGCTTTTCAAAAAGCATTTCGGCATGTCCCCGCGCAGCTACCGCATCCGTGCCCGGCAGAATATCTGAAACGGATCCTTCCGCCGGATGCCGGCAGTTCCTGCTCTGTCTTGATGCCGCGATGCCGGTCAGTCAGCGTGCGGCAAGATACCGGAGCGCCTCGATCAGCGCGAGCATTGTAAGAGACTGCCCGTAAGCCATCGGCATGATGGCAATATCCTTATAAAACTGCTCATTCATACCCATGCCGGTACCTGCAGAAACCTTTTCAACCGTTCCGTCCTCCCTGATGCAGGAAAGCAGTGCACGCACCGCCCTCCCGGCACATTCGCCGCAGGAAGCGTCCAGAATGCCTGTACGGATTCCCTTGAAAATGCCTGCTGCAATGGCCGCTGATCCGGAGGCCTCCTCGTAGCTCCCGGCATCCGTAAGAACAGTATGCCAGAGTCCGTCCTCCCCCTGCAGCGCACAGAGTGCCTTGACCTGTGCCCTGTAGGCATCTTCTATGAATTTCCTGGTTCCTGCATCGATGCTGTCTCCGGCTGTCTCGAGATAATCCGGAGCGCCGACGGTAAACCAGCTGTTTCCTCTGCACCAGAAAATCCCCCCGAAGTTGTTTCTCCCGATAAATGTCCATCCGTGGTAGAAAAGACCGGTTCTGTTGTCGCAGAGATACTTGATATGCATAAGGAACTGGTGGACGCTCTCGTCAATCCAGACCCTGTTTTTATATTTCTGTCCCATCTTATTGAGGAAAAGAACGGCCATAAAGAGTGTGTCCATCCACAGCTGCTGCTCGTTGAGGCCGCCGCTTGTCACATGCTGGAATCCGCCCTCCTCCGTCTTCGGATGACTGCTGATCAGCCAGTCTGCCCATTCCCGGCAGAGTTCCGCGTATTCCGGATTCTGATCCGTAAAATCCGTCAGTGTAAGGAGCGGTGCCGTTGTGTTGATGTTCCTTGGAGGAAGTCCCTTTTCCATGTTTCCTGCATACCAGTCAAGGAGGAATTTCCTGTAATCATCGTTTCCGTCAAACCGCATCATATTGTCCAGGCCGTACAGTCCGACTCCCTGCGGCCAGTCCCAGGTCATAATCCCGGCATCTCTTTTTACAAATTTCATATTCTCTTTGCTTACATTGGAAAACTTGCTCTCATCTACGCTGTCTCCCAGATGCATCAGCCTTTTGATGACAAGCCCGAGCCTGGTCCGTATTTCCTGTTCATTCAATGTCTCCATGATATCGCTGTCCTTTCCGTCCTGCCGCGAATGCCTGTGGTTCTTCCACTGTAATTTTCTTTTTTCATTGTAACTTCCGCAGGATTCCGGCACAATCCAAAAAACCGAGTTTTATCCCCAATTTTATGACCATCTGCCTCCCGTCTGTTTTTCATTCAGACTACATAATTTTACCCTTGACCCTAAGAGGATCAGCCTATATAATTGAAAAACTATCACGGCAGATTTGCAGCTTACAACCGCAGCACATGGAGGAATTATGGGAATTCTTGAATTATTTATTATTGCAGTCGGACTTTCTGCAGATGCATTTTCTGTTTCAGTCTGCAAGGGACTTGCCAGCGGAAATGAAAAGAAAATAGCCGCTCTGCTCTGCGGCCTCTGGTTCGGCG
>CAZPEW010000108.1:6152-7916 GCA_964585695.1 uncultured Lachnospiraceae bacterium | reverse complement strand
GAAGCTCCTTTTGTACCGTCTGTGAGAGAATGGGATAAGGTTTCGTTTTCCGACAGCTTCCCGTTTGAATATCCGGTTTCCGGCACGGGTGATTTCAGAGAAGCCTGCCTGTCAGTCCGGACGCAGGACGGTGGACGCGGTGCGGAATTAAAATATGAAAGTCACCGGTTTTACACAGGGAAAAAAGCGCTGAACGGGCTGCCGGCTACATTCGGTGCGGACTGTGTGTGCACGGATGTCACGCTGTCTGATCCGATTCTCGGAATCAGGGTGATTCTGACCTTTTCTGCGTTTCAGGATCTTGATGTGATCGCAAGAAGTGTTAAAATTGAAAATACCGGAGAGAGTACCGTTGTTCTCGAAAGGGCTCTTTCTGCTTCCCTGGAGATGGATAATGAGGGATATGAGATGCTGACATTATCCGGCAGCTGGGCAAGAGAAAGATACCCGCAGCGGAGGAAACTCGGATTCGGAGGGATTTCGGCCGAGTCGGTCCGGGGGATCTCCAGCGCGCAGGCAAATCCGTTTATGGCAATTGTTTCGGAGAACTGTACACAGACCGAGGGGCGGGTATGGGCAATGAACTTTGTTTATTCCGGAAATTTCCTGGCCAAAACTTCGCTGGATCAGTATAATAGGCTGAGAGTCGTTATGGGAATTCATCCGGAAGGTTTTGAATGGATGCTTGCTCCGGGGGAGACTTTTGACGCTCCGGAGGTTATTCTGACCTATTCGGATCAGGGGCTCGGAAAAATGACAAGAACATTTCATGATCTGTACCGGAAGCATCTGATCCGCAGCCCATGGAAGGATAAAGACCGTCCGGTTCTGATCAATAACTGGGAAGCCACTTATTTTGACTTTGATTCTGATAAGCTGATAGCGATTGCAAAGGAAGCGGCAGCCTGCGGAATTGAAATGCTGGTTATGGATGACGGCTGGTTTGGCAGACGGAACTCGGAACATATGAGTCTGGGAGACTGGACAGTCAACACAGAGAAACTCAAAGGCAGTCTGGAGAGTCTGGTTTCACAGATCAATGCGCTGGGGATGGAATTCGGGATCTGGTTTGAACCGGAAATGATCTCACCGGATTCTGATCTGTTCCGGGCACATCCTGACTGGGTGCTCCGGCTGGCAGGGAGGGAACCGGCACGTGCCAGAGATCAGTATGTGCTTGATCTTTCCAATCCGGAAGCGGAAGAGTATGTATATCAGTCTGTTTCGGCTATACTGAGGTCTGCAAATATAAAGTATGTTAAATGGGATATGAACAGACCTCTGACGGATGCGGGCAGCGCATACCTTTCTGCTGGACATCAGGGGGAAATTTTCCACAGGCATGTACTTGCACTTTACAGGCTCCAGGAGCGGCTCCTCAGGGAGTTTCCGGATCTGCTGCTTGAAAACTGCTGCAGCGGAGGCGGGAGATTTGACCCGGGAATGCTTTATTACAGTCCGCAGATCTGGTGCTCTGATGATACGGATGCAGTGGAACGGCTGGAAATCCAGGAGGGTACGGAACTGGTTTACCCGCTGTCTGCAATAGGGGCGCATGTTTCCGCATGTCCGAACTGGGCTACCGGAAGAGTGACACCGATTGAGATGAGAGCAGCAGTTGCAATGGCCGGAACATTCGGCTATGAACTCGACATAACAAAAGTATCGGAATCTGAAAAAGAGAAGATAAAAGCGGAAATCGGATTTTACCATCAGTACAGCCGTCTGATCAGGAACGGCGATTATTACAGGATAGCTTCTTTT
>CAZPEW010000108.1:2188-6142 GCA_964585695.1 uncultured Lachnospiraceae bacterium | reverse complement strand
TTCTTTTTCTGAAAATCATAAATTTGACTGCTGGGAAATTGTTTCAAAAGATCGGGAAGAAGCATTGGTTACATGGATTGAAGTGCTTGCGGAGCCGAACAGAAGAAGCAGGATTATCCGGATTCCGGGTCTGAATCCGGACAGGAATTATCTTGCGGACGGGAATGTATATTCCGGAGATACGCTGATGTATGCCGGTTTGCCTGTACAGCGGAAAAACAGAGATTTTACAGCAGTAATTTATGAAATAAAAGCAGTCTGAGCGGAGGGACTTATGCCAAAGGCAGTCAGATTATCAGATATTGCAAAAAGAGTAAATGTCAGTACGGTAACCGTATCCAAAGCACTGACCGGTCAGAAGGGCGTAAGTGAGAGCATGCGGGCGGAAATTGTAGAACTCGCAGAGAAAATGGGATATGTAAAAAACAGCACTGCCGCCAGGGTTCCGGGGAACAGCAGCCATACGCTGGGTGTGATCGTTGCCGAGCGTTATCTGAATGAAAATCAGTCTTTTTACTGGTCTCTGTATCAGGAGATTTCGCAGAGAGCATTGCAGAAAAACTGTTTTACCATGCTGGAAGTGATTTCCTATGCGGATGAAAAAGAAAAGCAGCTTCCCAAAATTCTTTCCGAGAACAAGGCAGAAGGACTTATTATCATGGGTGCTTTTAAAACGGATTATGCCTTGTTTTTAAACAGAGAGGTACAGGTTCCCAAAATCAATCTGGATACACCGGGTGTGAATGACAGCAGTGATTCGGTGGTCTCTAATAATATGATGGGCGGATACCTCATGACCAATTATCTTTTTGGACTGGGACACAGGAAAATCGGGTTTGTCGGGACAAGACTGGCGACTGCACGCAGTGATGACCGGTATCTGGGCTACCTGAAATCACTGATGGAGCACGGCGTGAAGCCAAGGGAAGAATGGCTGATAGATGATCGTGACCGGGAATACGGGAAAGTGGACTATGAACAGTATTTCCGGCTTCCTTCCGGCATGCCGACTGCTTTTTTCTGCAACTGCGACCTCTCGGCAAGTCTGCTGATCCGCAAGCTGCAGGAAGCCGGCTATAATGTGCCGAAGGACATATCTGTGGCGGGTTTTGATAATTATCTCAATGAACAGATCATAAATGTCGGGATTACAACTTATGAAATCAATACCCGGGAGATGGCAAACAGAGCTGTCCATATTCTGACGCGCAAACTTGAAAATGCAAACTATTCGACAGGTATGTTCATGCTGGCCGGAAAATTTATAGAGCGGAACAGCGCGGTGAGGATCGGCCCTCCAGTACCGCTTGCCTGAATGCTTTTGGCGTCGTTCCCGTACTGCTGCGGAACAGATTGATAAAATGATTTACGCTTTCAAAACCGATTTTGCTGCTTATTTCCTGGACATTCAGCTGGGAAGTGAGCAGCATTTTTTTTGCTGCTTTGATACGGCTGCAATTCAGATACTGCAGCGGCGGTTTTCCGTATGCGGCTGAAAATTCTCTGCAGAGCCTGTACCGGCTTATTTTGGTTTCTTCCTCCAGTGCGGAGAGTGAAAAAGGACGCTCAAAATGGAAATCAAAACGTTCTTTCATCTGAAGCAGATAGGCAGGCAGTGCTTTCTGAACGTCGTTTCCAGCGGGATGCAGGGAAAAATATATTTCCGTCAGGATACCGGTCAGCAGTGCATGCATGGACAGAAGCTGTGCGGTACCGCACTCTTCCGGCAAGGAAGAAAGGCTGTCAAGCAGAAGAGATGAAATGTTGTAATCAGATACAGTCTGTATTTTTACGGACTTAAAATCCATTATCTGGCCATATACAGGAAGATCTGCACCGCTGAAAAAGAAGAGACGGAAATTCCAGGGGGTAATGGCAGGCCGGAGTGAGAATCCGTCCGAACAGTCCAACACCGACAGTGTGCCTGCCGGGAGGGCAGCTGCAGGGAAAGATCCCGAAATCCGGCCTGCGCCGCTTTCCGTGGCGATCAGCAGGTAATATGGGAAAGAAGAAGCGGAAAAATAAAAAACGGTGTCGGTATTTACACTTCCTCCGGCGGCAAGATGCAGAAAAGAAGACGGTTCACAGTTCCGGTAATGATAAACATGCGGAATGATGATCGCGGGATCCGAAACGATATTGATCATACGGTGTGAAACAACGGCATTTTGATATTCGCTGATAAAAGACATAACGGTTACCTCGACAAGCTAAAAAAATAATTAAATTAGTCTGTTCACGAATAAAACATAAAATATAACAAAAATGCAAAATTAAAATACGTTAAAACAGTAAATGATATGGATAAATATAATAAATAATGCAGAATATGCAATAACAAATGATAAATAACAAGATTAAGTGATTTAATATTTTACAGGATATGTATAATTAAATCAAGCATTTGAGAAAAATTAGCATATATTTACTTAAATTTAACTTAACAAGGAGGAAAAATTATGAAACTGGAAAGATTAACAGCCGTTCTGCTGAGTGCGGCAATGGCAGCATTTTTTACCGCCTGCGGAGGCACGGCATCACAGTCTGCAGGAGGAAATACCGGAACCGCAAAAACGGATGCATCACAGACGGATACATCTGATACAGAGGCATCACAGACGGAAAGCACGGGTTCAGGCGTTGATTACGCGGGCATTAAACTCGGAGAAACCGGTAAGGATATTAAGGTAAGCCTGAAAATGCTTACCAACAGAACGGATATGATGCAGGATGACTACAAAGGCACATCGTGGAAAACGTATGTGGAAAAATTCAATGCGGATTATCCGGATATTACAGTGACGGTTGAAGGTGTAACCAATTATGCGGAAGATTCGCTGACCCGGCTGCAGAGCGGAGACTGGGGAGACATCATGCTGATCCCGGAAGTCAACAAGAAAGATCTTGCTTCCTACTTCTGCTCATTCGGCGATCTTGACACGGTAAGCAGTCAGGTCAATTACGCATCAAAGTGGACCTACCGGAATCAGGTCTACGGAATTCCGACATTCGCAAATGCAAACGGGGTTGTCTATAACAAGAAGGTATTCTCAGACGCGGGAATCACGGCAATCCCGCAAACCACAGAGGAATTTCTGCAGGATCTTAAAATGATCAAGGAAAAGGAACCGGATGTCATCCCGTTTTATACAAATTATGCAGCCGGATGGACCATGAATGCATGGGATCCGTACTGCTGGGGCGGAGCAACCGGAGACAGCAAGTATCGCTATCAGACCTTTGTGCATGCTGCAGATCCATTTAAGGATCCGGGAGACGGAACGCATGCCTTTAATGTTTATAAGGTGCTTTATGATGCGGTAAAGGAAAAACTGACAGAAGAAGATTACACCACAACCGACTGGGAAGGCAGCAAGGGTATGATCAACAACGGACAGATCGGCTGCATGGTGCTGGGTTCCTGGTCTTATGAGCAGATGAGACAGGGCGGAGACCACGGAGATGATATCGGCTATATGCCGTTCCCGATGACAGTAGGAGGGAAGCAGTACTGCACTGCAGCACCGGATTATAATTTCGGTATCAATGTAAATTCCAGCGACGATAATAAGAAAGCAGCGGCAATCTTTATTAAGTGGATGACTGAGAAATCCGGATGGTCCTATGAGGGCGGCGGACTTCCGATCAAAGCAGGTGATACAAATTTCCCTGATCTTTATAAGGTGTTTACGGATAACAATGTGCAGTTTGTAGAGGATGCTCCTGCATTGGACGGTGAGGAAGATCTTCTGAACAAGCTGAATGCTGATTCCGAACTGATGATGGATGAAGGCAGTAAAGAAAAGGTGCAGGCAATTGTGGAAGCGGCTTCGACCGGCAGCAAGGACTTTGCTGCAATTATGGATGAATGGAATCAGAAATGGTCGGATGCGCAGAAGGCAGATAATGTTGAAGTAAAATAATCCATGTACTCATACACAGGACTCATACAGA
>CAZPEW010000108.1:0-2178 GCA_964585695.1 uncultured Lachnospiraceae bacterium | reverse complement strand
GCAGGGAGGTGAATATGGAAAATGCTGCAGTTCATGCGGTAAGACGGAGATCTTTCGGAGAATGGCTGAAAACAAGGAAAGGTCAGCAGGCGATTGTGATATTCTGTTTCTCGGCGATACCGCTTCTTCTGCTGCTTGTGTTTACCTATCTGCCGTTCGGGGAGATGGTAGGGTACAGCTTTTATAAAATGAAATATGTAGGAGCAAAAGAATTTGTGGGCTTTGATAATTACCGGACCTTGTTTGCACGGACGGATATCATAGGTGCTCTGAAGCTGAGCCTTTATTATATGGCGGGTGCAATCTTCCAGATTGCACTTGCCCTGTATCTTGCAACGATACTGCTTATGGGCATCAGAGGCGGTAACTTCTTTAAGGGATGTATGTTTTTCCCTTATCTGATTAATGGAATTGCAATCGGTTTTATCTTCAAGTTTTTCTTTACAAGAGGATTTGTATTTGACACGGTTTTAAGCTGGTGCGGATTTAATCCGGACAGCCTTCCGTACTGGCTGAAGGATCAAAGCATAAATAACTGGTCTCTGGTGGGGAGCTCGGTCTGGCGTTATTTCGGACAGAACATGGTTCTGTTTATCGGGGCAATGATGTCGGTTGATAATTCGCTTTATGAAGCAGCGGACCTGGACGGAGCGAATAAATTCCAGCAGTTCCGTTATATTATTCTTCCGAGTATCAAAACGATTGTCACACTAAACATCATTCTTTCCATTACAGGATCTTTAAGTGCGTTTGAAGCACCATTCGTAATTACGGACGGCGCAAACGGAACCGGAACCTTTTTCATTGTAATGAACACAATTGCACACACAAATCAGAAGGTAGGGCTTGCTTCCGCCATGGCGGTATTCCTGCTCTGTGTGATTTTCATATGCACGCTGCTGCAGAAACTGCTCTTTAAATACCTGTTCCGGAACGCAACTACGGATGATGAGGGCTACGATGCAAAAAAGAAACGACTGAAAGCCAAAAGAGCGGCACAGAAAGCACAGAAAACAATGCAGAAGGGAGCGTGCTGAGCATGGACAGCGGGAGAAAATTCAAACATACGTACAGCGCAGGCTATATTGTGTGGAGCATAGTTAAATATCTTTCAGTCATATTCTTTTCCTTCTGCGCAATCCTTCCGGTAGTGACCTGCGTGATTACTGCATTCAAGACGGATGCGGAATATAAAACAGGGCAGGTCATGAGTATGCCGCAGAACTGGACCTATTTCGGGAATTTCATCAGTGCATTCAAGAAGGCAAACATGCTGACGGCATTCCGGAATTCCGGCATTGTTCTGGTATTTGTTCTGGTCGGGTCTGTCCTGATCGGTACACAGCTTGCATACGTACTGAACAGATTTGCATTTCCGGGAAACGGATTAATACGGAATCTTTTTACCTTTGCAGCGCTGCTTCCGACGATTGCCATGCAGGTCGCGGTTTATGAAATCATGGTCAGGCTGCATTTTGTGAATACCCTGTACGGATATATCATTATGTTAATGGGGACGGATGTAATATCCATTTATATCTTTATCCAGTATTTTGAGAATCTTCCGGTTTCTCTGGATGAGTCTGCGATCCTGGACGGAGCCTCTTATTTTACCATCTATTCCAGGATCCTGCTGCCGCTTCTGAAACCGGCTATCGTGACAAGCATGATTTTAAAGGGAGCAGCCACTTACAACGAGTACTACTGCGCAAATCTGTATCTGCAGGACAAAATAAAACTGGGCGTTGTTTCCACGGCTCTCTATACGTTTACCGGGCCGCTGGGAAGTAAATACAATCTGATCTGTGCAGGCGTAATTATTTCGCTTCTTCCGGCGCTGATTCTCTTTATTGCCTGTCAGAAGCAGATATACAACGGAATTGCTGCCGGTGCGGTTAAAGGCTAGGCACCGGGGAGAAAAATATATGGATAAAAGGGAATTTGAAATACAGCTCAGGGAAAAGATAATCCCGTACTGGGAGGAAATGTGCGACAGAGAGAACGGCGGCTACTACGGTCTGAAGGATTTTGATCTGCATATTGACAGGAAGGCTGTAAAAGGCGGCATATTGAACAGCAGAATACTCTGGTTTTTTGCAGAAGCATACCGGCTGCTTCATGAGGAAGAGCTCCTGTTTTATGCGGATCATGCCTATGCGTTCCTTACCCGGAGACTGA
>CAZPEW010000107.1:7553-7939 GCA_964585695.1 uncultured Lachnospiraceae bacterium | reverse complement strand
TATTACTATGGATAAAGGTAATAATGAAAGTACAGATATTAAAAGTAATAAAACTTGGACAGCATCATCAAATGTTAGTTGGATAAGATGCAGCAAAAGGACTATTGGTAAATTCAAAGCAATTAGAACTATGTTAAATGTAAGGTGTGCAACTAACACCACTGGTAATTCAAGGGTTGGAACAATAACTCTTAATGTAGCAGGGTTAAGTAAAACAATCAAAGTAGTTCAACCAGCTGATGGTGTGTATGTTAATAATAATAACCTATTTTTAGATTCGTTTAAATTAGATAAAACAGAATTAAATTTAGTAGCTGCTGGTACGTCACAAATAGTTAAATTATCTGCAACCTATTCGTGGGATGTTATTGATAAACCTAGTTGGT
>CAZPEW010000107.1:0-7543 GCA_964585695.1 uncultured Lachnospiraceae bacterium | reverse complement strand
CCTTCTTATGGAAGTGGATATAAAACATTAACAATAAGTGCTACACCAACAGCAGAAAGTAGAAGTGGCGTTGTTATCTTTGGAACATTAGGTAGGAACAGAAAGTATATAACATTAAACATAAATCAAACAGTATAATATGGCAACAGAAAAAGTAGACATACTACAGGTAAATACCGAACCTAGTAGAACTAGTGTTAAGGATTTAAGAAAAGAAATGAAGTCTTTAAAAGACGAATTACTTAACTTGGATGAAGGTACAGCTGAATATAATGCAACCCTACAAAAGGCTGCTGGTATTCAACACACATTAAAAGAACAAATGGAAGAAGTGAATGCTTCTGCCATGGATGCTGGACAGATATTAGGTAATGCGTCTAATGCAGTAGCTGGTATGACTGGTGCGTTCCAAGCTGGTGCTGGTATCATGAATATGTTTGGTGTAGAAAGTGAAGCATCAATGGAAATGATAGCTAAGATGCAGAATGTAATGGCTATCACACAAGGATTCCAGGCTATTGATGATGGAATGAAAGCCTTTAAAAGGTTAGGTATTGCTATTAAAGCTACTACTGTATTCCAAAAGTTGTTTGGTGACATGCAATTGGTTAGTGCTGCTAAAACTAAAATATTAGAATTAGCTACTAAAGGTTGGGGTAAAGCATTGATTGCTACTGGTATAGGTGCTATAGTAGTATTGATTGGTACATTGATTGCTAACTTAGATAAACTAACCGCTGTATTCGAATCATCTTCTGAAAAAGCAGCTAAAGCAGCTAAATCTGCTAATGAAAGTATGGTTAGTGGTTTAGAAAATGAAATAGAAATAATGGAAGCTAGTGGTGCATCAGTGGATGAACTTTATAAAAAGAACTATGAACTTTATCAGATGAAACGTAAACAAATGGCTGCTGATTTAGCAGCTATGAAAGACAAAGATTCTGAAGAATATAAAGAAGCCAAAGCTGCATTAGCTGCATTAGACCAAGAACAAAAGGTAGCCAACGCTAAATATCAAAAAGGTATTGATGATAAACATGCCGAAGAAGCTAAATCTAATCAAAAAGCTATTGATGATGCTAAAAATAAACGTGACCAAGATGCTGAAAACAAACGCAAAGAAAGGGAAAATCAACGTAAACAAGATTTAGCAAATATTGATAACTTAAATGCTGAATTAGCTGCTAAACGTAGAACTGATGAAGAACAAGAATTGTATGAAATCCAAACTAAGTATGATACTGATTTAGCTTTATTAAAAAAATATGGTAAGGATACAAGTGATTTAACCAGCCAATATGAAAAAGCTAAACAAGATGTTAAGAACAAATACATTGCAGAAGGATTAGCTAAAGAACAAGAAGCTGCTGACAAACGTGCAGATATAGCTAAACAGGCGTTGGATAATCAGTTAACCGATATGGACGACCAATATGCAGAAGCTGATTTACGTCAAGCAGAAGCATTAGATGCTGGTTTAATAAATGAAGCAACTTATAATCAAAACTTACGTGACTTACGTGATGAAAGATTACAAGATGAAATCAATGCTTTAGAACAAGCTAAGTTAAATAAGGATTTGAATGCTGAACAATTAGCTGAAATAGATAGACAACTTACAGCTAAACAAAAAGAACAAGTAGACCAAAGAATAGCAGATAAGAAAGACGCTGTTGATAAAGAAATAGCTTTAGAACAATATAAAACAGATGCTATGTTTAAGTTAGCTGGTTCATTATCAGGTATATTAAATACAGCTGCTGACATGGCTGAAGAAGGTTCTAAAGAAAAGAAAGCTTTGCAAATTAGTTCTACTATCATTGATACTATTGCTGGTGCAGTAGGTGCATTCATGGGTATTACAAAAGATACTAATGGTTGGGGTATTGCAGTAGCAGCAGCCACAGCAGCAGGTGTATTAGCTAGTGGTTTTGCAAGTATTAAAAAAATGACTGCTGTTAAAGTAGGTAAAGGTGGTTCAGGTGGTCCTTCAATTCCTTCTGTTAGTTTAGCTGGATTGGCTGCTTCACAAGCACCTGTACAAGCTACTACACAAGTAACTGGTGCAAGTACAGAAGCTACAATGCAAGATACTAGGGTATATGTAGTTGAATCAGATATTACCAACACACAACGTAAGGTTGGTACAGCAGAAGCAGAAGCAACTTTTTAAAAATTAAACAGATGAAGTTTATTTATATTTAATGGTTATAGTTTGATATTTTATAGGTATAAAATCTAATAAATATTAAGCTGTAACCTTGAATATTAAATGATTCAAATAAAAATTAAACAATTTAACATTAATTATATTTACTATAAAGTATGAAAGACTTAAAATATTACTTGTTACAAGTAAATGATGAAGATTCAACTGGAATGTATGCTTTAAGCTTAGTAGAAAGACCTGCTGTAGGTCAAACATTATTCTATGCTTTTGATGAAGATAAACCATTGGTTGAATATAAATTTCAAGAAGCTGAACAAATTATTACTGGTGTTGCTATGTTAGCAGATGTACCTATTTATAGAAAGAATGAATCTTTAGGTGAACATTATATTGTTCTAAATAAAGAAGGCATTAAAAAGATGGTTGAAAAACTATTTAAAGTAGGTAAATTTAATAACATAAACTTACAGCATAATGATGATGCTAAAGTTAATGAAGTATTCTTAACTGAAAGTTATTTTATTGATAGGGAAAAAGGAATTAATCCTTTAGATTTTAAAGAAGCTACAGATGGTAGTTGGGTTGTAAGTTATAAGGTAGCAAACAAAGAATTATTTAATCAAATTGTTTCTACTGATAAATTTAATGGCTTTTCTTTAGAAGGATGTTTTGAATATATTCCAGTTGATAAATTTTCAGAAACTAAGAATGTGTTTGAAGAATATATAAATGAATTATTAAACTAATTAAAAAATGATGGTAAATCGAATTAAACTAATGAAACATTTCTTGAAGTTTGGTACTTTGGCTTCAGATAAAGGTGAACTTTATTATGAAGGTGAAGTAGAAAAAGGCTTAGAAGTGTTTGTTGAAGATGAAAAAGGTGAAATGATTCCTGCACCAGATGGCGAATATACTGTTGAAAAACAAATATTTGTTATTGTAGAAGGTAAAATAGCTGAAATTAAAGAAGTTGAAGAAGCACCTGCTGAACCAGAAGTGGTAGAAGCTGCTGAAGAACCAGTTGTTGAACCTGTTGCGGATGAAAAAGTAGCTGAATTAGAAGGTAAAGTAGCTGAAAAAGATGCTAAAATTGCTGAATTAGAAGATAAAATTGCTGAATTAGAAGCCAAACTTGGTGAAAAAGAAGCAGAAGTTGTTAAATTAAGTGCTGAACCAACTAGACAACCAGCACACATTGAAGTAAATGATACACAAGTAGTATCTAAAAAAGACTTGAAAACAAATCCTGCATTAAGATTTTTTAATGCTAAATAATAATAAATAAATAAATTTTTAAATTATGGCAATTGATGTAAACGCCCTTGGGGCTTATGTAGACGAACAACGTTTACCTTTGATTAAAAAAGCAGTTATTGGTTCTAAATCTGCTTCTTTGTTTAACCTTCAAACAGGTGTTAAAAACAAAGCTAAATTGAACTTGTTATCTACAGCAGTAACGTTTGGTGATGGTTCTGCTTGTGGTTTTAATGCCGCTGGTACTTCTACTTTATCACAACGTGAAATTGCAGCTGGCAATGTAAAGATTAATATGACTTTCTGTGATAAAGATTTGTTATCAACTTGGGCTGGTCACGAAGTAAAAGTAGCTGCTGGTACTGCAACACTTCCTTTTGAACAAGAATTTATAGAAGGTGTAGTTAAATCTGGTAACGCTAAATTAGAAAAAGCTGTATGGCAAGGCGATACCACTTCTTTAAATGCTGACTTGAATAAATTTGATGGTTTGCTTAAGATTTTGGCTGCTGAAGCTTCTGTTATTGAACCAGCTTTGTCTACTGCACCAGCTACTGTTAAAGAAGCTATCAACGCAGTATATGCAGCTATCCCAGTTGAAGTATTAGAAGTAGCTTCTATCGCTGTAGGTCAAGATATGTTCCGTACTTATGTAATGGAATTGGCTGCTGCTAATCTTTACCAATACAAACCAGAAATTGATGGTCAAATGGAATTAGTTATTCCTGGAACTTCAACTAAAATCTATGGTTTAGGTGGATTGAATGGTACTAACACAATCGTTGCTGCTGATTTGGGCGGTAATGTATTTTACGGTACTGACTTGGAAGGTGACCAAGAAAAATTTGACTTCTGGTATTCACAAGATAATCAAGAATTTAGATTAGCTATCAACTTTGTAGCAGGTGTACAAGTTGCATTTCCTGACCAAGTTGTAATGTATGTAATGGCGTAAGCCAAATTAATGTAGGGTTGAAATATACCCTACATATTTTTAATAATTAAATAAAAACGATATAACTATGGGATGTGCTAAAACACTAACTGGAATGGGTTTAGATTGTCGTGAATCTGTTGGGGGTATTAAAGAAGTATATATTTTAGGTGATAGAAGCGAAGCTACTGTTACTGTTGTAAATGATGCTATTACTACTATTACCCTTGCTGCAGGTTCTGATAAATTCTTACCTTATAAATTCCGCAAACAAACTGGGTCTATGGTTTCAACCATAAACACTAGTGAAGAAAATGGTACTACGTTTGTACAAACTGATGTAACTTTAGTATTCCATAAAATGGAAGCTAAAAAACGTCTTGAAATTTCTGCTTTAATGGTAGGTGATTGTGCAATGTTAGTAAAAGATGGTAATGACAAATATTGGTATTTAGGTTATGATGAACCTGTAACATTGACTGCTGGTACTGCTGGAACAGGTACTGCTAAAGGTGATAAAAATGGTTATGATTTGACTTTAACAGACTTATCTAACACTTTACCTTATGAAGTAACTAAAGAAATTGCTACTGGAATTATAGGAACATTACCTGTTGCTTAATACAATAATGCTTTAAATATTAAAAGTCAACTGTAAATAAACAGTTGGCTTTTTTTTATATTTAAAAGATATATAAATTAAAAATTAACAATTATGGTATATATTAATGAAAATAATATCAATTCAATAGCATTTCCTAAACATTTTGCTTATGATTCTGCTGACTTTATATTAGAACTAAAAAACACTTTAGATAAAACTATATTTAATATAGAAGTAAGTAACACATCAACTAATTCAAGAATATATGAATTTGATTTAACTGATAAATTACCTGAAACTATGAAGGTTGGTACTTATGAATATAAATTAAAAGATGCTGAAGGTCAAATTTATGAAATAGGTGTAGTACAATATGGTGACTATATAAATAATCCTACTTCTTATGTTAAATCAAATGAAAGAAAACAATATACTAAATAATTATGGAACAAAATAAAATTATATCTAATGTTAAATTTGCAGATATTCAAGTAATTAAAGAAATTCCAGCTGCTGAAGAAAAGAAAGTATCTGGTAAAGAATATATTACTTATGGTAAAGACAATAAATATCCTGAATATCTTTGGAATTTATACTTACGTTCAGCTATCTTACAATCAATTGTAAATGGTTGTACTGACTATTCTATGGGTAATCAAATTATTAAAGATGAATCTATTCAACAATTTAGTGAAATGGTTAATAAAGATGGTGAAGAACTTGACGATTTAATCAAAAAGATTTTTGTAGATAAATACATCTTTGGTGGTTGTGCTATTCAACGTATTGTTGATAGTAAAAATAATCTATTAGAACTGTACTGGTTAGACTTTAAGAACTGTAGGGTTAATGCTGATGAAACTAAACTATTCTATTCAAAAGAATGGGGTAAATATGGTTCAACAGCTGTAGAATATGATATTTATAATCCTTCAACTGGTAAAGGCGATGTACTTTATTTTAAAGGTCATAGCACTAGAAGTTTATATCCAATTCCTTTATATGTTGGTGGTATTACAGCAGTAGAAACATCTACAGAAATTGCTAGATTCCATTTAAATGCTATTACTAATAACTTCAATGTTAATACAGTAATAAACTTTAATAATGGTATACCTGATGATACTGTTCAAGATGATATGGAAAAGAAAGTTGCAGGTAAATTTAATGGTACTGATGCACAAACCTTTATGTTATCTTTTAATAATGATAAAGACCATGCTACTGAAGTAATTAAACTACAAGATGATAACTTTGATAAAAAATATGAAGCATTATACAGTTCTACTTTAAAAGAAATCTTTATTTCAATGCGTGCTACCCCAGCTTTATTTGGATTAAATCCTGAAAATACTGGCTTTAGTAAACAAGAATTTCTTGAAGCATTTGAATTATTTAATAGAACTGTAATTCAACCAAATCAAAAAGATATAGAAAGAATCTTTAAACAATTATTTGGTAAACCTGTGATTAAATTTGTACCATTTAACTTAGAAGTAAAGGAATAATTATGAATGATGTATTATTAATAAGTGAACAAACACTAAAAAACGATAGCTTAATTGGTGATAATGTAGAATCTGTATTGATTTTACCTGCTATTATTATAGCACAAGAACAAGGTTTACAACCAGTTATTGGTACTAAACTATTAAGAAAACTACAAGATTTAATTGATAATGATTCAATTTTATCACCAAGTTATGTAGCATATAAAGAACTATTAGACAGTTATATTACTATTTATTTAGAATATAAAGTTATGTCTGAAATTCAAATACCATTAAGCTATAAAATGCGTACTAATGGTATAATTAAAAATAGTGATGATAAAACAGTTACTATTGATATGAAGGATGTTATGTATTTAAAAACATATTATGATGATAAAGCTACTTTCTTCTTAAAAAGACTTGTAGATTATTTATGTGCTAATAGAATGACGTATCCTGAATATAAAAGTACTGACACATCTGCTGATATGCATTCTAATAGTAATGCATATTATACTGGAATCAAATTAGGAAGTAAGAAAAAATTAAACTAATATTATGAATTTAGCACAATTAGTAAAATATATAGAAACAATAGCATTAGCACACCCTTTAGTAAAATCATTTTATGAAGGCAGTGTTTCTGAACACCTTAATTCAAAAGAAGTTAAGTATGGTGCTTTTGTAATAACACAACCAGATTTTAATAGCGTTGTTAAAGATGATAATGTTAAAAAATATACATTCCAAGCTGCTTACATTGATAGATTAAATGAAGACGAATCAAATAAATTGAATATTCAAACAGATGGAATTAACACCATTCATGAAATATTTAATTATATTAAAACCAATTCACAAACTGCTGATATTGAAACACCTATAACGTTTACAACCTTTACACAAAAATTTGCTGATAACTGTGGCGGTGCTTTTGCTAATGTAACAGTAGAAATTGATGATGAAACTGGTGATTGTGATTTTTATTATGAAGATATATTAATCGAACCAATCCCTGGTACGTCACATACAACAGTTATAGACAACTATTACACCAAAGCAGAAGTAGAAGATTTAATTCGTAA
>CAZPEW010000106.1:0-7962 GCA_964585695.1 uncultured Lachnospiraceae bacterium | reverse complement strand
GCCTGTGCGTGAGGCAGGGTAATGGATCTGGAAAAGCAATCGCCTGTGCGTGAGGCAGGGTAATGGATCTGGAAAAGCAATCGCCGTGCGGGAAACAGAGAAATGCCCCTGGAGGATGAGAAGTAATCCGGTTGTTGCGGAAGACCAGAAAAGTCGACAGGAGACGGCTTGCGTGGTGCTGTTTCAGGAAGTAAAGGTGGTGACTTTGCATAAAACATGACCTGCCGCTTGACAAACTGTGTTAACTGTACTAACATAACTAATACAGTTAACGCAATAATGCGTTGACGAAATGAGAGGTCGCAATATGCTGATTGATTATCAGGACAGTCGTCCTATCTATGAACAGATTGTGGAGAACTATAAGCGAATGATTCTGAAGGGGGTGCTGGCGCCGGATGAGCAGCTGCCGTCTGTAAGGAGTCTTGCCATGGAGCTTTCTACAAATCCCAATACGGTACAGCGTGCTTTTACCGAGCTGGAGAGGCAGGAATTCATCTATGCAGTGAAGGGGAAGGGGAATTTTGTCCGCGGGAACGAGCAGCTCAAGGTGCAGAAGCTGGCAGAGCTTAAGGCAGAGCTGCAGCGGATCCTTAAGGAAGCAGCGGATATCGGGATTGATCCAAAGACGCTGCTTGCGGAAATACAGGAGGATGAAAAGAATGATTAATATAGAAAAACTGGAAAAATCATTTAATGACGTCAGGGCGTTAAATGGGATTTCACTGGAAATCCGCGAGAAGCAGGTCTTTGGCCTGGTCGGCACCAACGGGGCAGGAAAAAGCACGCTGCTCCGGACAATCTGCGGGGTTCTGAAGCCGGACGGCGGCTCGGTCAAGGTAGACGGACAGCCGGTATATGACAATGCGGAAATCAAAAAGCAGATGTTTTTCATTGCGGATGAATCCTACTTTTTCCGGAACGCAGCCGCAGCAGATATGGAGCGATATTACAGCATCATCTATCCGTCATTCAGAAAAGACCGCTTTGACAGGCTTTTAAAGAATTTCGGACTGGACCCTGCAAGGAGAATCGACCATTATTCCAAGGGAATGAAAAAGCAGCTGGCAATTCTGCTCGGCATCTGTGCAGAAACAAAATATCTGATCTGCGATGAAACATTTGACGGACTGGATCCGGTTATGCGGCAGAGCGTAAAGAGCATATTTGCAGCGGATATGGTTGAACGCGGACTGACGCCGGTTATTGCTTCCCATAACCTGCGGGAGCTGGAGGACATCTGCGATCATATCGGACTCCTCCACAAAGGCGGGGTGCTGCTCTCGGAGGATCTCGATGATATGAAGCTTGGGATCCAGAAGCTGCAGTGTGTTTTCCGGGAGGAAGCAGAAGCGGACAAGGCGCTGGAGGGACTTAAGGTCCTGAATGCAGAGCAGAACGGCAGACTGCATACATATGTGATCCGCGGGGACAGAGAGGAAGTTGCCGCGCATTTCCGCGGGGTGGAAACCATTTATCTTGAGATGCTCCCGCTGAGTCTGGAGGAGATATTTATCAGTGAAACGGAGGTGGCTGGCTATGATGTCAGAAAAATCATTCTTAACTAAGGTGAGGGAACAGCTGCGGCATCGCCTCTCACCGGCGGCGCTTTGCGGGCTTCTGTTTTTCCTTTACCATGTCTGCGGAAGTTTCCTTGCGATTTCGGCTGCAGTCAGCAATGACATGGCATCCGGTGCCTCTGCGGAGCAGATTGCCAATGACCGTTCCGGCGCAGCGCTGGCAGTATTCGGACCGGGATCTTTTGCATTTCTGATTACAATCGTCCTTGCGGTTGTACTGTCTGTGCAGGGATATGCCTGGCTGGACAGCAGGAGAGAAATCGACTTTTATGAGAGCCAGCCGGTTTCCAGGAGGGAAAGATTTTTACAGACATATTGGTCGGGGATCTTTCTGTATGCTGCGGCGCATTTTGTAACGCTGCTTCTGGGGCTTCTCCTTGCGCTCGGCATGCATGCCATGCAGCTCCCGATGCTTGTGACCGCAATGTATCAGGCTGTGCGGCTTCTGATTCTTTTCCTCGGGATTTACAGCTTCTGCATACTGGCGATGATGCTCTGCGGGAACATTGTCATAGCATTGATTGCATCTGTTACGCTTCTGTCCTATGAAATGCTGTTCCGTCTGATTCTGAACGGCTATATGAGCGCCTTTTTCTTTACCGCCTATCAGAACTTTGATGAACGCTATATGACACCCTGGTTCTCGCCGCTGTACTATTATTTTGCAGGCATACAGGACAATATATCCCCGCTCCTCAGTTTCCTGCCGGGCAGAGCAGACGGGGCACTTTCCATGGAAGCGGTACATCAGTTTGTCCGCAATGCAGCCGGATCGGATCTCAAGGCACTGATGCTGGCGGCAGCGGTACTCCTCCTTGGCTGGTTTGCATATACAAAGAGGAAAAATGAAGCTGCAGGCACGGCGGTAGTATTCCGTCCGGTGCAGATCGCGGTAAAGCTCCTGATTTCACTGCTTGCATCCCTCAGCATCGGACTGGTGGTTTATGCAATCATGGGTCAGAACTGGAGCACCTCCGCACTGGCGGTTTCCATTGTGTTCCTGGTGATCGGTGCAGTCCTGTTTTCCTGCATCATGGAGATTATCTATTCCTTTAATTTCAAGGCACTGTTCTGCCACGCGGCGGAAATCCTGCTTTCCGCCGCGCTGTCCATCCTGATTTTCTGCTTTTTCCGTTTTGATCTCGCAGGCTTTGACCATTATCTCCCGAATGTTTCCGCTGTCGAGAGTGCGGCGCTCTATCAGGATTATTACGGAAGCTATTACGACACGCAGGGGAAATATGTTTCTGCGGAGGATTATTTCAGGAACGGCATGCAGCTGAAGGACGTAGCAGCGGTGGAAAAGCTCGCGGCAGTCGGACAGGCATATGCAAGGCAGATCCGGAACGACTATAATCAGTCTCAGAACGGCTACAATATGGTTGTACAGTACCATATGAAAAACGGATCGCAGGTTTACCGCAAGCTGATTCTGCCGGAGGATACGGATCCGGAACTGATGAATGCGGTTTTCGGGACAGATGAATATAAAAAAGCGCTGCTCCAGCTGGACGGAATCGCATTCCGGGATGTATCCGGGCTGCAGCGCGAAATCCGGTACAGCACGGATTATGACAGCCGGCAGACAGAGGCAGATATGGGGATGCTGGAACAGCTGAAGGATGCCTATGAAAAGGATCTTGCCCAGTATGACTTTACCTTTGCAAACCGGAACATTGCCATCGGAACCATAGAGCTCCCCGGCGAGAATGCGGATGATATCCCGGATTCCATGGAAGCGGAAGGGGAGGGTCTGCATTCGGATCCGGATACGGCAGACGGAAGGATAAGCTACACGGTGTCTCTGCCCGTTTATCCGCAGTATAAAAACACACTGGAATTCCTGCGCGGGCAGAATCTCTATATTGCTTCAGTTCCGGATGTCAGCGAGGTGAAGGAAATCACGGTTGTCAAATCGCCGTCGGACGGAGTCCTCAATGTGTATGATAAGGGAAATACAGACAGTACAAAAACCTTTACTTCTCCGGAAGAGATCGCGCAGATCCTGAGTGCCTGCGTATCGCAGGATTTTGACGGACATTTCCACACGGCAGATCAGTTTGATACAGAATACAGCATAGAGGTGCTGCTGTGGGATCAGAGTACAGGCGGCATGACGGATAATACCATCGTAGACGAGGACGGAAACGACATGACACCGGCGGATACGGGGAATGCGGACAGCAGCGGCCGGAGCATTTCCTACCGCTTCCTGGCAGGACAGGTACCGGATTTTGTAAAACAGAAATTCTGAGAGAGCGGCAGCGGAAATCCGGAACAGAATATAAGGTCAAAAGACGGGAGAGACGGCTTCGGAAAGAAGCATCTCTCTCTTTTTTTGCTGAATATGCAAACTTCACAGATTTTTCACAATTTAATTAGCACTCATCTATTGACACTGCTAGCAACAAGTGCTATAACACAATCGTAAAGAAAAAAAGACAAAGACGTACAGCCTTTAGTCAACAATATAAGGAGGTAGTCATTATGATGTATATGCCTAGTGTATTTGGTGAGAATCTGATGGATGATTTTATGAGTGATTTTGACGGTGGGTTCAACGATGGATTTTTCGGAAGAAAAGATCCGATGTTTGGTAAGCATGCAAAGAACCTGATGAAGACAGATGTCAAGGAGAATGAGCAGGGCTTTGAACTGGCAATTGATCTTCCGGGCTTTAAGAAAGATGAAATCAAGCTGGAGCTGGATGATGGCTATCTTACCATCAGCGCAGAGAAGAATGTTTCCAACGACAAGAAGGATGAGAGCGGCAAGCTGATCCGTCAGGAGCGTTATGAAGGATCCATGCAGAGAAGCTTCTATATCGGTGAAGACATTACAGAAAACGAAGTGAAGGCAAAGTTTGAGGATGGTGTTCTGAAGCTTTCTGTTCCTAAGAAAGAAGCAAAACCGGAAATTCCGGAAAAGAAATATATAGCAATTGAAGGGTGATCCGTAAATTGAATCACAGATTATAAAAGAGGTGTCGGGTACTGCAGAAGGTACCCGGCACCTTTTTTACCGGGCATCTCCATATGTCAACAGGCCTCGTCAAAAAAATCAGATAAAGATTTGCCGGAAATTTCGTCATGTTTCACAAAACAGAAAAAATCAGAAACAGGCTCTTCCCTTTTGTCCGGAATGGTTGTATATTATTCTACGTTCGCACTATATCTAGTGTGGACATCGCAATATGACTCTACACTTTGCGATTTTTGAGGGGAAAAAGTACCGGAAAGCACGCAGCCATGCGGGTTTCAGGCATCAGGACAATGGAGAGAAAGATGAATAATACAGCAGATTTACAGGTTAAGACCAATGTTATTAAGAGAAACGGACAGGAGGTCCGGTTTGATGTCGCAAAGATTGCCAATGCAATCCGTAAGGCAAACAACGAGGTTGATCCGATCTATAAAATAAATGAATACCAGATCATGGCGATTGCAGAGACCATAGCAAAAAAGGTCGCTGATTATACGCATGCGGTGAATGTCGAGGATATCCAGGATATGGTAGAGACCGGCATCATGGGCATGAGAGGCTATGAGGTTGCGCAGAAATATGTGCGCTACCGCTATAAGAGAGAGCTGTCCCGTAAGGCCAATACGACAGATGATGAGATTCTGTCTCTGATTGACCAGGCGAATGAAGAGCTGAAGCAGGAGAACTCCAACAAAAATCCGGTTATCAACTCTACACAGAGAGACTATATGGCAGGCGAAGTTTCCAAGGATCTGACCAAGAGACTGCTGCTCCCGGAGGATATTGTCAAGGCACATGAGGCCGGCATCATCCATTTCCATGATTCTGATTATTTTGCACAGAAGGAACATAACTGCGATCTCATCAATCTGGAGGACATGCTGCAGAATGGCACTGTGATCTCCCAGACCATGATTGAGAAGCCGCACAGCTTCTTTACAGCCTGCAACGTAACTACCCAGATTGTTGCGCAGGTGGCTTCCAACCAGTATGGCGGACAGTCGTTTACGCTTGCACATCTCGCACCGTTTGTAGATGTTTCCCGTAAAAAGATCCGGAAGCAGGTGATCGAGGAGAGAGAAGCCTGCGGAGAGGATATGAATGAGGAGATCATTGACAAGGTTGTAGAGCGCAGACTTGATGATGAGATCAGAAGCGGCATCCAGACTATCCAGTATCAGCTCATTACACTGATGACCTGCAACGGACAGGCACCGTTTGTTACCGTATTCATGTATCTTGATGAGGTTCCGGACGGACAGACCAGAGAAGATCTTGCAAAGATCATCCGTGAGGTGATGATCCAGAGGATGCAGGGCGTTAAGAATGAAAAGGGTGTCTGGATCACACCGGCATTCCCTAAACTCATCTATGTACTTGATGAGGATAATATCACAGAGGATTCCAAGTACTGGGATCTTACGCAGCTTGCTGCCAGATGTACAGCCAAGCGCATGGTTCCGGACTACATCTCCGCAAAGAAGATGAAGGAATTAAAGAAGGGAAATGTTTACCCTTGCATGGGCTGCAGATCCTTCCTGACTGTTGAGGATTCCGTCAGAAAGGCAGACGGAACAAACAAGTTCTACGGCCGTTTCAATCAGGGTGTTGTTACCATCAACCTTGTGGATGTTGCCTGCTCCTCTTACGGAGATATGGATAAGTTCTGGGAGATCCTGGACGAGAGACTGGAGCTCTGCCATCGCGCACTCCGCTGCAGACACGAGCGTCTGCTCGGCACAGTTTCCGATGTGGCGCCGATTCTATGGCAGAATGGAGCGCTGGCCCGCCTCAAAAAGGGCGAGACCATTGACAAGCTTCTTTACGGCGGCTATTCAACCATTTCTCTCGGCTATGCAGGTCTCTATGAGATGTGCGTACGTATGCTCGGCAAGTCTCACACCACCGACGAGGGCAGAGCATTCGCACTCAGTGTTATGAAACGGCTGAATGACAAGTGCAAGGAATGGAAGACAGCGGAGAACATCAGCTATTCCGTTTACGGAACACCGATGGAGTCCACGACCTACAAGTTTGCCAAGTGCCTGCAGAAGCGGTTCGGCATCATCAAGGGCGTTACGGATAAAAACTATATTACCAACAGCTATCATGTACACGTTTCCGAGAACATCAACGCATTTGACAAGCTGAAGTTTGAGTCGGATTTCCAGGAGCTCTCTCCGGGCGGTGCAATCAGCTACGTAGAGGTTCCCAACATGCAGAACAACATCCCGGCGGTGCTTTCTGTCATGAAGTATATTTATAACAACATCATGTACGCAGAACTCAACACCAAGAGCGACTACTGCGAATGCTGCGGCTACGACGGCGAGATCAAGATCATCGAGGATGAAGCCGGCAAGCTGATCTGGGAGTGCCCGAACTGCGGCAACCGTGACCAGAGCAAGATGTCCGTCGCAAGAAGAACCTGCGGCTACATCGGCACCCAGTTCTGGAACCAGGGTCGTACACAGGAGATCCGTGACAGAGTGCTGCACCTTTAATCCTGTAATATGGTTAATGTAAATTGACATTAAATAATGAAATATAGGCAGTTTGGCTAAATCCGCTTAATCAGGCGGTCATGCAAAAAGCGATGTGATCATCTGTGATCACACCGCTTTTTCTAATGGTGCGCCGGCGGAATTTCTTGACATTACACCCGTTACGGCGTATTTTCACATTAACATTACTGAAAGATGGTGCCTCATGAAAAAATTGCGGGATTTATCGGGGAAAACCGGAAAGAGCCGATCAGGTTATAACAAAATAAATAAGATATTCCGGAGGAAGATATGAACAAACAGCAGCTGGCAGCAAAAATCTGGGCATCGGCTAATGCTATGAGGTCCAAGATAGAGGCGAATGATTACAAGGATTATATCCTTGGGTTCATGTTTTACAAGTTTCTCTCAGAGAAAGAGGAGTTGTATTTAAAAAAGCAGGGAATCGGTGATGCGGATATAAAAGGGCTTTCTGAGGATGATCCGGAGACCGTTGAATATGTCCAGGAAAATATCGGTTATTTTATTGCATACAAGGATCTGATGTCAACCTGGATCAGAAAGGGGAAGGATTTTTCAGCAGGTGATGTAAGAGATGCGCTTTCTGCATTTAACCGCCTGATTCACCCTAATTATAAGCGGGTATTTGCCGGTATTTTTGATACGCTGCAGACAGGACTGTCTAAACTGGGGACGAGTGCGGCAGAGCAGACAAAAGCCTGCACGGATCTTATTTTTCTGATCAATGATATTCCCATGGATTCCAGACAGGATTACGATGTTCTCGGGTTTATCTATGAATATCTGATCCGGAATTTTGCGGCAGGTGCTGGGAAGAAGGCCGGGGAATTCTATACGCCGTTTTCTGTAGTTGCAGTCAAGTCGGCGATTATCGC
>CAZPEW010000105.1:6363-8211 GCA_964585695.1 uncultured Lachnospiraceae bacterium | reverse complement strand
TCTTCGACCATTTTCGCCGTGGCGGTCCAAGAAAGTCACATTCTTCAGAACAAGAGTGAGAATCAGTCTACAAAGGCACATATATTCTACACGCTATTCTTGTCAAGCGGTCCTTCCTTATTTATGAACGACCGCCAGTATTTTACGAACAATATATTTACGGATTATTCTTCCGCCACAATCACACCCCAAGCCGGAATCTTCACTGCAGCATTCTCTGTCAGCTTCTTGCCGTCCAGCAGACTGGAGGACGCGCCGAAAGGATAGGCAATCGTCTTCTCGCCGCCACTGTAGTTGAAGATGTAATGAATCTTCCGTCCCTTGGCATTCATGCCGTTGCGCATGATGATAGGGAAACGGTACTTCCCGTTGAACGGCAGTACCTCGGCACGCCGTGCGGAACGTTCCACAACCTTGGCAAGCAATTCATCCGAAGGAACGGTAGCCACATAAATGAGATGTCCCTTGCCGTAAGCATTCTCCGTAATGCAAGGCCATTTACCGAAGAAAGGATGGTTGATGTAAGCCAGTGGTTTGGCCGTTTCGGGAATGAGGAACTCCGTCCACGTTCCGGCAGCCTTCCGGGTGACACCCAGCTCATTCACTTTCAAATCCATATCGCCGATGGAGGAATATTCCTGATAGTAGAAACCGCAAGCCTTGCGCAAAGGGCCGGGGGCTTTCATGGGGCGTACGGCCGAGTTCTCGTTGCAGAAGCCGCTCTTGAACATCATCACCACTTCGCCGCCGTTCTTCACGAATGCATCAATCTTTGTCAGCAAATCGTCCGTTGCCACGTAGAGAGGCGGAATCACTAGCATACTGTAGTGACTGAAATCGGTCATCTTGTCGCACGGCACGATATCGGTCTCGATATTCTGACGGTAGAGGGCATCATGCAGACTCCTCACCGGATAGTTGTCCGTAGAAGAGAAAGGCATGAACTGCAATGCATAGTAGGAATCATGGCTGTAGAGGATTGCCACCTTGTTGGTCTTCTTTAGATTTACCAGCTCCTTGCCCACTTTTTCGAGCTCGTGAGCGGTGGCTGTATATTCGTTGAACACCCTGTTGGCCTCCATATCATGCCCGAGCAGTCCGCCCCAGTAGGTTTCCTGCCCGTAATGCAAAGTGCCCCAATGCCAATACTCAACCATGTTGGAGCCGCTCGCCAGATGACTATACACGTTCTGATGCAACTGCCCGTCGTATGGAGGATACTGCCCTTTGCTGTCCCAGCCTATGGCCTGTGCATTCGTCTCGGTCACGATGTAGTTACCTTTGGCTACCGTGCGCATAAAATCACCGGCATAAGCAATGGACTGTCCGTCCTGCTTGTCCTGCACATCATGGTAGATGTTGATGGCAGGATATTGCATCTGCTTGAAAGCCTCCACCTGGTCTATGTTGTGAAACGCCGGCATGAAGCAGTGCGTCACAAATTGGTCCTTACGCTTGTATTCGTTCACAATGTTCACCTGCCAGTTCAGGAAGTCGGCCGTCGCTTTGCGGTTCCACCGCTCCCACTCGTTCTTGTAGGACGGACAGGTGGCACCGTCACGCTTGTAGAGTTCATCCCAGTTATACACGTTCATACCCCAGTAGTTCAGTCCCCACGCCTTGTTCAGCGCCGGCAGGTCATCGTGCCATTTATCCTTGAGATAGGCTTTGAAGCCCTCAAAATAATCTTCATTGTTCACGCCTCGTGCCTCCAGCTCGTTGTCCACCTGATAACCGATGATGGCAGGGTTCTTGGCATAGCGTTCCATCAGCTTGCGGATGATGCGTTCGCAGAAGAAACGGTACTTGGCATTGTAGAAATCCATGTTCTGACGAATACCGTAATAG
>CAZPEW010000105.1:888-6353 GCA_964585695.1 uncultured Lachnospiraceae bacterium | reverse complement strand
CGAATTCGAACTTCCCCTCACTGGGTTCAAACAGTCCCCACGAAGATTCCCCGATGCGCACCACCGTGGTTCCGCTTTCCTTCATCATCTTGATGTCGGTGTCCAGACGGTCGGTCGGGGTATACTCGCTGTAATAGGCGGCCCCGTACAGAGGCTTGTCGAAATGATACTGTGCCGCCATCCTGCCGGGGATGAAGGCAAGGCTCCCCAAAAGAGCCATAGCTACTAAGTTTTTCATATATGCAGATATAATTTTATTTCGTTTCATTCGCGTGCGATAATTTCATCCAGCACTACTGCCGGAGTGAGGGCCTCCACGGTAATCTTCCGAGCCGAAGCCGACGGTGCCACCTGAATGGTGCGGCGTGCCTGGTTGAAGATGACATCCTGCATCCAGTCTTCTGTAGGGTATTCAGGTTGGAAATGCACCACAGCCGGCGTCTCTCCTTCGACGGATACTTTCACCTCGAGCGTCTTCGTACCTACAGGATTGTTGAGAACGAAAGCAAGCACCAGTTGCAAAGGCTCCTTCGATGCGGGAATCTCTGCCGTGAACACATCGTTCTTTGCCAGTGACAAGGCTTCGCGGCTATATCCCAATTCTTTGATGAGATAGGAATCCTTGCCGAAAGTTCCTTCCGACGGTTTGATAACTGTGGTCTTTCCCGTGAAACCGGTAATAGGTCCTGACAGCTTCGTGGTATCTACCGCGGCAAATACCGAAAGCTGACGAGGCTGGAAGTCCATCATGTTCTTCCATTTGCCATCAAGCATTGTATTGTAGCGTTCGGTCATTCGGGCTATGTCATTGAATCCGGCCACCGCCTCGCTCCACGCACCTTTTCCGTGACGTGCCAACTGGGCACCAAGCATCTTGCGGTTCATCTCACTGCAAGCGCAGAACGGATATTCAATCAGTTCAAACCAATGAGCCCGATGAACTTCATCAATCATCGGAGCCAATGCCTTTACGGATTTCTCCAGCTGCTCGAAACGTACCAGCCTTTGGGCAACTTCCGCATCGCTCCAAGGCAAATCGGCAACTTCCTCACGCGTCTTGTCATACGTGCGGCTGTTCCCCAGAAATTCGGGGCGACACTGATAATTCAGCGCATTATATTCCAGATAAAGCGGAAGCAGTTTCTCGGCCAACTCAGCGCCGAACTCTCTCGTCAGCCATGTCTTTATGTACTGTGTGCAATCGCGGTTCCCGAGAATATTCTTGTCCCAAGCCATGTCCATGCAGTATTCCAGAAGAAACTCTCCAGGTTTGATATCACCCACATTGAGAACCCACAATTTGCGCACGTTCTTTTGGTAAGCCCGTTCTAGTTCCGTCTGCATCAAAGCAGGCGAAGTGGTGCCCAACCATAGATAATCATGAGGCCGGCCCCAGTAGGAAATATGGTAATACAATCCGCTGCCACCCGAACGTGCCTGCTCCTCCTCATTCGGCAGGTAACGGATGTAGCCGTAGTTATCATCCACCCACATCAGAGTAACGTCATCGGGCACCTTCAGTCCGGAGTGGTAAATTTCAAGGACTTCCTTGTAAGGAATGAATACCTGCGGTACCTTGGTCACGTCCTTGTTGATATATTTGGCAATGAGATTGCGCTGTTCCTTGATAATTTCCGTCAGAGCCTCACGGCCTTCGTCCACACTCTTCACTCCTAACATGCCGCTGTCATGAATACCGCGCATACCCAGCGTGAAGTAATTGTTGGAATGAGCCACTTCCTTCACACGGTTTTCCCAGAAGTCCAACACATTCTGCCGGTTGTGAATGAAATCATATTCACCCACACCAACCTTGCGCCATTCGCCGTTGGTATTTCGTTGCATCGGCTCGCAGTGGGAAGTACCTATCGTGATGCCATACTTATCGGCCATCTCCCGATTTCCCTCTGTGAAGAAAAAAGGAACCGAGCATTCGTGCATGGCAGGCCAGAACGTGTTGGCACGAAGGCGAAGCAGCAGTTCGAAGATGCGTTCGTGGGTCTTGGGACCTATCCTGCCTGAAACATCCGAAGGATCGTCAGTCTTCCAACTCCAAGGGCACATTCCCCAATCCTCATCATTGATGAAGATTCCACGATAGGCCACGGCCGGCTCCTGCACCGACTTATAATCTGCCGGAACAGACCATTTATTCAGTTTACCCGGCACATTATCGGCCCACCACACCCAAGGTGATACGCCCAACAAGCGCGAAAGCTCACCCACACCGTAAGCAGTTCCATTAGCATCAGAACCGGTAATGTGAAGCACTCCGCTCTTCATCTCCATCCGGAAAGCCTCGTGACGTCCGGCAAGAGCATCTTTCTCCCCAGCTTTCAACGTATGCACCACAATATTTGCAGCACCGTTCGACGGGGCAGAACGAAACGAAGCATCCAAAACACTCCTCATATCCTTAGCGACTACGTCCAGAGCTGTTCTAACCACCAAAGGAAGATTCTTGTCGGTCTTATAAGAAACTGTCTGGCCTTTGGAAAAAGCAAAAGGTTTTTCAGCCGCCTTTATCGAAGGCGATAACATAACACACGCAAGAAACAGCAATAATGCAGATTCTATTTTTCTCATAAACTATAATGATAATGAATTAATACTGTAAAATAAAGCTTTCCGCCCGAGGCAGGAACAGGTCATGCCCCTTGGCATTCAAATGGGCATGGTCGTCGGGGCTTTGGAAGTAGATTTTTCTGAACGTATCGCTTTCAGCATGTACACCCGAATATCTGGCACAATCGAACACCGGAATGCTATGAGCCCCGCACACCTCCTTCGTGGCATCCACCACTTTCTCGAAATTGCTCCCGGTGAAATTCTTGCAGTCCCAACTGGTAAAGAAGAAAATCTTCGCCTTCGGATATCTCTCGATCAACCCTTCACAAAGGATATTCAGTTTTTCCTTATACTTATCTATTCCACCGATAGAATCCAGCAAAGTAGCATCATTATGGCCGGCCACCACTACCACATAATCCAAAGAATCGGCCATCACTTTCTTGTATCGGGTGTACATGGCCTCGCCGAAGCGACCTCGGTTCATTGCCACACAATTTCCGTTGATTCCATAGTTGAAATACTGCATGTGATGCTTCTTTGCAAACTTGTAATGCCAAGTGTTCTCCACCGGCTCCCGATGGTTCCGGACATAACTATCACCGATGATTCCGAATTTCTTCCCGCTGAGAGGATCCTGCACATTTGTGTTCTGCGCAAAAGAGACGATGCCGATACACATCATCACGAATAAAAGATAAAACTTGTTTCTCATATCATCATTTAAATTAAGATCTGACTATTAGGAGCAAAAGTAGGGATAAAATAAGGAAATAGGAAATAAATCCGAAGATTTTCCATTAATGATAAATACCTCCTGCCAAATTCTCATCACTTCATGCATTATTGATTGTCTGCAACATGAAAAAAATTTTGTTTTTTATACTTCCTTATATAACGCACCAATTCACAATGTCATGCGTCTTTAGTGGAAGCATAAAAAACAAAAATTTTTCTGACGTATCGGATTTATCACTTCAAACTTCTGAAGAACCATTATTATTTGCAAATTTCAACTTTGAATACACAACCGTTCCTACGGTCGGCATCAGGCCCTTGACAGTCGGCTGAATAAGGGCTGCCGTCATCAGGATGCTTGCAGATATATCTCTGTGTTTTTAATGAAAGAAGCATACATTCACCTTGGAGCATATCCTGCCACAAAAACACCTCTGCTTTGTTTATGTCTGTCGTTAAACGTACATCACCGGACAGTCCCGCACCGGCGATATAGATATATCTTCCGTCTGTACATTGTATATTTATTTTTCCGTCACCTCTGTCCGTTACAACAAACCGACTGTGTATGGAATCCTTCGTATTGATTTCCGCTCCATGAAGTATTCCGTGAGGCAGGGCGTACATCAGATTACCGTCAGAAAGATTAACAAGCCGGATCGTTTTGCCTAAAGGAATATTATGAAAACGGTCAGCCAACGGCTCATCGACTATAAAGTCGTCGAAGTCGGCATATCCTCCGCCTTTGTTTTGCGTATTGTAGGCATAAAGAGCTGTTCGTACACCCTGGAAAGTCCGCATCTGATATGAAGGTAAGATAGTATCGCCGATATTTGTCCACGTCTGATCATCTAATGAATATGAATAGATCACTTTACTCTCATCATAATTGCCCCATAGACGCAACCATATAGTTTTTTTGTTTAATGGTTTTTTTATTTCTTTGTTAGTATTCTGGTCATACCAACGCAATAATAGCTGGTCTTTGTCTTTCACCACACCCAACAAGGCACTTGGAGCATTGATGACGCCCAGTCCACAGTTGTCCCCGTCTTTGAGTTTGGAAAAATCCATTTTCACCGTTGTCGTAGAGACCGGACCTATTGCACGCTGGGTCAGTGAGTTTTTCGCCCATAACAATTGGTCGGCAGCCATTGTGTGCAACCTTAGTACACCTTTCTTTTCAGAGAGTGACCATTTATCATCCACCGGATTATGATTCCATTGCCATATCGGTTTCAGTGTCTTCTCGTTGAAGTCGTCACATCTGTCATAAGGTGCTCTGGGTTCAGAATTAGAGTTATTAGGCTTAAACCATGTACGGGGCGTTCGCCCCAGATTCTTTTCCAAACCAAAATAAGGCCATCCGTCAACCCATGTGACAGGCGAAAGCGATGTAGTACGCCCCACAGCATTGAAATCCTGCATGGATACGCCCCACCATTTCCCATCTTCTGCCTGTACGATACCGCCTTGATGAATAGTAGCGCAAGAGAGCACATAGTTCGGGGCTTTGCTTTGAGCAAACTTGAAACCCTCTTCGGGTACCGAAGTCCCCAGACTGGCATTGTTGGTAATCAAAGCTGCTGAATATCCGAAAGACTCACGAGCACAGATCACACAGGTTTCATACGGTCCGTAGATACTTTTGGAACGGGCGCATTGCATGCGTCCCATTGGAGAGTAGTCTGCAGAAATGATATAATACATCCCGTTGATTTTGTATATATGATGCCCTTCACCCATCGCATTGCCATCAGGTATGATTACCTTTTCTGAACCCTCCACAGGTCCGCTGAGATCGGGCTTCAACTGGGTACAGGTTACATTGCCGTATTTGTGTACGGCATAAATCTTACCATCGTCATCAAAGAGGACGGAGAGATCGTAGATACTACCATCTATTCGCTTGTGCGTCCACGGTCCTTTGATATTATCAGCAATATACACGTGTAGTCCATGACCGTTGATATTAGAGAATACATAAAATTTGCCGTTATGATAACGGATACAGGGTGCCCAAATTCCTTGTCCGTACACATTCTTTCCGTTTTGGAGATTAAATTCGGGAAGATTATAGTCGAACCGGTCGAAACAGTAAGAGCAGAATTCCCAGTTAACCATATCTGTGGAATGTAGTATCACCAATCCAGGTACAC
>CAZPEW010000105.1:0-878 GCA_964585695.1 uncultured Lachnospiraceae bacterium | reverse complement strand
TGCATCGTGGTACCCGCCAAATAATAATCTTTACCTACGCGGATGATGTCCGTATCGGTGAATTCGTCATAAAACAGCGGATTGGTGTAAGTGCCGTTACCGTTATCGGCACTCCATGATCGGTGATCTTTCGACTGAGCGGCAATAGTTCCCGTTGATATATTACTTATAAATAATATGAGTAAGAATAAGAGGATTCTTAATTTCATGTCTGATTTTTTAAATTTATCTTGATACAATAGTTTCACTATATTTTTGTCATAAACTCCAATACTGTTATAGAGTATGGCTCGAATGAATAAGTAAAATTCTTGGCAACCTTTGTTTTTGTTATGACGGGAACAATCTTCTTAGGCTCGTCAATGGTGTTAGTATCTTCCGGATTCTTTGATTTCAATTCAATCTTTGTAGCTTTCGAGTCAACTTTCACTACACCATTAATATTTATCGAGACGTTCTGAGTTTTACCTACCACATTAACAACTTTCAAATAAACGACTCCAGTTTTTGAATTACGCGTTGCCACATAATAAAGTTCCGGAACCTCCGTTGTCGTAACTTTCATCAAAGAATCACGCTTGCTCAATGGCGTATCGAATTTGGGGATGCCAATTCCATCTATAGGGACCACCTTATCTCCCAAATAATTACCAAACATAGCTTGTGCATAATAAGAAGGAGAACCATAAGAAGTCAAAGTATTATAACCGATAAGATTGGATTCCCATTGCATGCCGCCGGGATTCACATTCACAAACAAAGGAGCATAACAAGCCATGATTACAATATCCGAATTGCGTTCCATACCGGTCATCCACGCAGCATCACCTAGAGCCGCATTCATGTTTGTAGTGGGCTTCCCTTCACGTGTAGCCCAC
>CAZPEW010000104.1:0-8217 GCA_964585695.1 uncultured Lachnospiraceae bacterium | reverse complement strand
GGGTGCGGAACTACAAGAGGTGTGGATGCGGATACAGCGGATGCCGTGACAGAAGACAGCCTGGACCGGATGATCGGATTTGCAAAGAATCTGGCAAAAGATAAAAAATGCATTATTGCAGTTACCGGCGCCATCGATCTGGTGGCTGATTCTGAGAGATGCTATGTCATAAGGAATGGAAGACCGGAAATGGGGAGAATCACAGGAACCGGCTGTCAGCTTTCCGGAATGATGACGGCTTTTATTGCGGCAAATCCGGACTGCATGCTGGATGCGGCGGCTGCTTCAGTCTGCGCCATGGGACTGGCAGGTGAAATCGGGTATGCGCATATGCAGGATGGAGACGGAAATTCCACTTACCGCAGCCGCATTATTGATGCAGTCTGCCATATGGATGACAGTGTGCTCGGGAAAGGAGCAAAGTATGAAATTCGATAAAAAAGATCTTCTTTTATATGCAGTCACAGACCGTCGCTGGCTGAACGGGGCATCTTTGTATGAACAGGTGGAGCAGGCGATCCTCGGCGGAGCCACCTTTATCCAGCTGCGTGAAAAAGAAATGAATCAGACGGATTTCCTGCAGGAAGCCATCGAAATCAAAGCACTCTGCAGGCGCTGCCGGGTGCCGTTCGTCATTGATGACAATGTGGAAGTGGCTGTCCTGGCGGATGCAGACGGGGTCCACGTCGGACAGAGTGATATGGAGGCGGGCAATGTGCGGGAGATGATCGGGAGAGATAAAATACTCGGTGTATCTGCGCAGAATGCAGAGCAGGCGGTACTGGCTGAAAAACGCGGTGCGGATTATATTGGCGCCGGGGCGGTGTTCCATACAGGCTCAAAGACGGATGCCGATCATGTCAGCATGGAAACACTGAAGGAAATCTGTGCGGCAGTCAGTATTCCGGTGATTGCCATCGGCGGGATCAGCAGGGAAAATGTCATGCAGCTTTCCGGCAGCGGAATCTGCGGTATTGCAGTCATCAGTGCAATTTTTGCAGCAAAGGATATCCGGGAAGCGACGGCAGAGCTTAAGACACTGACATGCAGTATGGTGAAATCATGCTGAAGGGCGCTGTGTTTGATTTTGACGGTACACTCTTTGATTCCATGTTTATATGGGACACCATCGGCGGAGATTATCTGCGTTCCATCGGGTATTCTCCGCGGGAGGATATCAATGAGATTCTGAAGCCGATGAGTCTGTATCAGGCGGCCGGTTATTTCCGCAGTGAATATGGGGTCAGACTGTCGCCGGAAGAGATCACAGAGGGCGTGAACCGGAGGATTGAACATTTTTACCTGAATGAGGTGCAGCCGAAGGAAAATGCTGAACATTTTCTGCAGATGCTCTCAGGTCACGGTGTCAGGATGTGCCTTGCAACGGCAACGGACCGGCATCTGGTCGAGCCGGCTCTGGTCCGATGCGGAATGGAGAAGTATTTTGGGGGAATTTTCACCTGTTCTTCTGCAGGCGCTGGAAAGGACAGCCCTCTTATTTTCAGAGAGGCGATGCATTTCCTTGGTACAGGGAAACAGGAGACATGGATTTTTGAGGATGCACGGCATGCGGTCATGACGGCAAAAGAGGATGGATTTAATGTGGCGGCGGTATATGACCGATATGAAGAAAATCAGACATTCATAAAGAAAACAGCAGATTATTATCTGAAGGATTATTCGGATTTCGAGAGTTTCTGGAAGGCTGCATCGGGGGTCTGACCCGATGATTCCGGCAGGAGAACGGAAAATAACAGTCTGCCGTTATTTGAAATATACAGAAAACAAGGAGGAAATAACATGAAAACAGCATTGACAATCGCCGGAAGCGATTCCAGCGGAGGCGCCGGCATTCAGGCGGATATAAAGACAATGACGATGAACGGGGTTTATGCCATGAGTGCGGTTACCGCACTTACTGCGCAGAATACGACCGGTGTGACAGGAATTATGGAATCAGCACCTGCTTTTCTTGCAGAACAGATTGATGATATCTTTAAGGATATCCGTCCGGATGCGGTAAAGATCGGGATGGTGTCCTCCGGCGGACTGATTGAAGTCATTGCAGACCGGCTGAAACATTATTCGGCGGAAAATATTGTAGTCGATCCTGTGATGGTTGCGACAAGCGGTGCAAGACTGATCAGTGAGGACGCCATTGCGGTCCTGAAAAAGGAACTGCTGCCGATGGCTGCCGTTGTTACGCCGAATATTCCGGAAGCCGAGGTACTGGCGGAAATGCAGATCCGGACACCGGAGGATATGATCAGGGCGGCTGAGCGGATCAGCAATGCATACGGTTCCGCAGTTCTGTGCAAGGGCGGTCACCATATGAACGATGCCAATGATCTTTTATTTTCCGGGGGACAGTATCAGTGGCTGATGGGGAAACGCATCAATAATCCGAATACGCATGGAACAGGCTGCACACTTTCCAGTGCCATTGCGGCAAATCTGGCGAAAGGTTTTGATTTATGTACTTCGGTAAGGAGAGCAAAGGACTACATTTCCGGTGCACTTTCTGCCATGCTGGATCTGGGACATGGAAGCGGACCCATGAATCATGCCTTTGATCTGCAGGGGAAATTTGCGGAGGAAGCATGCTGAAATGAAAGAAAAATACACAACAGCATTTGAAAACGGACTGATCTGGTTCGGTGCCGGAGTATCCATTGCGGAAATCCTGACCGGAACCTATTTTGCCCCGCTTGGATTTGGTACAGGACTGTCTGCTGTCCTGCTGGGGCATGTGATCGGCTGCGGCCTGTTTTTTCTGGCAGGCCTGATCGGAGGGCAAACCGGAAAAAGCTCCATGGAGACTGTCAAGCTGAGTTTCGGGCAGAAGGGAAGCATGTTTTTTGCGGTTCTGAATATCCTCCAGCTGGTCGGCTGGACAGCGATCATGATTTATGACAGTGCTCTTGCGGCAGATAGTGCCTGTCCTGCCGGTGCCTGGGTATGGTGTCTGGTTATCGGCGGTCTGATTATTGTCTGGATTCTGATCGGTATTACAAATCTAGGCAAGATCAATACAGCGGCGGTTTCGGCGCTGTTCATACTCACACTGATTCTCTGCAAAGTTATTTTCGGGCAGAGATCAGCGGGAGGTGCATCGGGCGGCACGATTTCCTTTGGAGCTGCAGTGGAACTTTCCGCAGCCATGCCGCTGTCCTGGCTGCCGCTGATCAGTGACTACACAAGCAAGGCAGAGAAACCTCTCAAAGCGACGGCTGTCAGTACCATTACTTATGGTCTTGCCAGCTGCTGGATGTATCTGATCGGAATGGGAGCTGCCATTTATACAGGAGAAAGCGATATTGCAAAGATCATGGTAAAGGCAGGACTTGGCATTGCAGGACTTCTGATTATTATTCTTTCCACTGTAACAACAACATTCCTCGATGCATACTCTGCGGGCATTTCCAGTGAAACAGTCTTTCCGAAGATCAGCGGAAAACGGGCAGCGGTCGGTGCGGCCGTCTTTGGAACCGTCTGTGCCGTTTTTTATCCGATGGATAATATCGTGGATTTCCTTTACCTGATCGGTTCGGTCTTTGCACCGATGATTGCCATTCAGGCTGCGGATTTCTTTCTGCTTCATCAGGACAGCAGCACAGCCGGATTTAATATAAAGAATTTCATTATCTGGGCTTTGGGATTCATCCTCTACAGAATCCTGATAGGAGCAGATCTGATTATCGGCAGTACCTTGCCTGATATGGCTGCGACGATTGCAATCTGTATCATCCTGTCCGGAATGAAGCGCTGCCGTTTAGCCTAGAATATTCCAGGCGACGGTTCCGCCGATTATGAGTGCGGCGCCGGCGATCTGCAGGGCTGTCATTGCTTCATGCAGGATGAGTGCAGCCAGGATCACAGCGGAGAGAGGCTCGATATAGTCGCATACGGCAACCGTCTGTGCCGGGATCACGGAAATGCCTGAGAAATACAGCCAGCAGCCGATCCCCGTATTCAGCAGTCCAAGTATGAGAACCGGCAGACATTCGCGGGAGTCAAGGCAGAGAAGTGATGTGCTGCCGGAGAGCCATCTGAAAACATTGTAAAGAAGCGCGGTTATAAATCCGGAAGTCAGCTGAACGGCTGCATTGGCAAGACCATGGACGGCTGCGCTTTTTTTATTGAAGAGAATGATTCCGACATAAGCAAGTGCACACATCAGCGCGCAGATGATTCCGGTGATGCCTGTGCCGCCCCGGAGAGAAGTACTGCCGGTCAGAGCAGCACCGGTGGCAACCGCAGCGAGGCACAGCGCTTTCCTGAATGTGATACTTTCTTTAAAAACAATCTGCGCGGAGAGCACGACCAGAACCGGACCAAGGCAATAAAGAAGTGATGTGATGCTGACACCGATTCTCTGGTAGGCCTCGTACTGGAACATCCAGCTGATTCCCATGCAGACACCGGAGAGAACAATAAAATGAATATCCCGGCGGTGATGCGCAATGCCTTTGAATGCATGCGTTCCGATGCCGATCAGCAGGAGCTGCAGGCTGCCCAGGAAAGTTCTGAGGAGAATGATCTGACAGCCGGCAAGATGGATGCTGTCTGCAATGATTCCGTTTGAGCCAAAGAGGAGCAGTGCAAGGATGTATCGGGAATATGCTGCCGAGGGATGTTTTATGCGGAGACCGGCAGACTGTCTCATACCTGGATTACCGCGGCTTCATGCCCGGTGAACGGCAGGAAGACACCGAGAATATCACTGGTCTTTATTTTCATATAGCCGGTGGTTGTTCCGTCGCTGCAGCCGAAGTACTTCTCATCTGCTGCATCCTTGTCAATGACAATGCTGATTTTACTGTCCGTATCCAGCAGTGCACTGAATATGGTGGCAGCCCCGATCTTTGTTTCAAGCATTGTATCCATAAGCTCTGCCGGAGCAAATGAAACGCGGGACACACCAAGTGCCTGAGAGAAATCCTTTGAGCGGAACGGCTTATCTCCGCAGGTGATAAACAGGTAAAAGATGCTTTTCTGCCGGTTGCAGAGAAAGAGCGTTTTAACCATCTTCATATTCATTTTTTCATCAATGGCAGTACAGTCATTCATGGTAATGGCTTCATCCGTGTCTGTCCGTTCATAGGCAATACAGAGTCTGTCCAGAGTGCCATATACTTTCCGCTGCAGAGCGGTTTTAAAAGTTTCCGGTCTTGTGTGTTTGATTTCACTTATATAAAACATTGCAGGCGCCTCCGTGTATGTATTATGAAATTCATTATAATGTGATAGAATGTATTTGAAAAACGAATAAAAATCATAGAATGGATGACATAAACAGATGGATGGAAAAGATATATCAGTTCAGAAATATATGGCTTTCATCACAACAGTAGAGTATGGAAGCTTTACAAAGGCAGCAGAGCGGCTCCATTACTCCCAGTCCGGGATCAGCCGGATGATCGGCGATCTTGAGAAGGAGTGGAAAGTTTCGCTTCTGGACCGCAGTCGCAGCGGCGTATCCCTTACCTCAGACGGCCAGCTGCTTCTGCCGTATGCCAGAAATATGGTCAATGACTACCGGAAACTCCAGATGCAGGTTGATGAGCTTAATGGTTTGAAATCAGGTATGATCCGCATAGGAACCTTTTCAAGTACAGCAGAGCACTGGCTTCCAAAGATTATCCGGGAATTCCAGAAGGATTATCCGGATATAGACTATGAGCTGCTCATGGGGGATTATGAGGAGATTGCGCAGTGGGTTGCGGAAGGCCGTGTGGACTGCGGGTTTACCAGACTGCCGTCTGCTCCCGGTCTTGAAACGATATTCCTGGAACAGGATGCCTATATGGCGGTACTGCCGGAAGATCATCCTAAGGCAGGTGCAGAAACATTTCCGGCAGAGGATTTTGAAAAAGAACCATTTCTGCTGCTGGAGCACGGGAAAAAGGAAGAGGTTTCCGAATATCTGGAGCAGCATGGGATTGTACCCAAGATCCATTTTACAACATGGGATGACTATGCCATTATGTCAATGGTTGAGAACGGCCTGGGTATCAGCATATTGCCAGAACTTATTTTACGGAAGGCACCCTACAGAATCAGAACGCTTCCGCTGTCGGAACCGCTTGTCAGAAATATCGGACTGATTCTGAAAGACAAAAGGACAGCGTCATCTGCAGTTAAGATGTTTCTCAGGTACCTTGAATACAGATAATACAGCCGGATAAAGTAAAAATTATCATATTGACAAATTTTGATATGAGGTGTATCCTGCTTCATATCAGTAAAAATTGATTTGAGGTGAAGAGATGGAATCTTCTTATGAGAAGGATGCAAAGGTATTTAAAGCGTTGTGCGATCCCCGCAGACTTGCAATTCTGGAACGTCTGCGCAGCGGCGAGAAATGCGTGTGCATGCTGCAGGAGGATATGGACATCGGCCAGTCCTGTCTTTCCTATCACATGAAGATCCTGTGTGATTCCGGAATTGTAGAAAGCCGGCAGGATGGGAAATGGACGCATTACCATCTGTCTGATGCCGGACGTGAATCAGCGATACAGCTGCTTCGTCAGCTGACAACACCCAACACAGCAAAAAAGAATGACTGCTGTAAATAAAGCCATCTGTACAGATGGCTTTCCCTATGGGAAATGCATCAAAAAAATTTGATTTGAAATATTTGAAAAGAGGTATTATATGGGCATTTGGAATTTTATTCAAAATCAGGTTTTGGGTATGAAATGGTTAAACGAAGTAATCGGTTCTCTGCTTTCTTCTCTGGGACTGGATATTACATCCAGGATGGGCGGCAGCGTACAGTTCTTTCTGTATGATGTGATCAAAATCACGATTCTGCTTTGTCTGCTGATTTTTATTATCAGTTATATCCAGAGTTATTTCCCGCCGGAGCGGAGCAAAAAAATTCTTGGCCGCTTTCATGGCATCGGTGCTAATTCCATTGCAGCGCTGCTTGGTACGGTAACACCGTTCTGCTCCTGTTCTTCCATTCCGCTGTTTATCGGTTTTACAAGTGCGGGGCTTCCGGTCGGGGTGACATTTTCCTTTTTGATTTCCTCTCCGATGGTCGATCTCGGAAGTCTGGTTCTGCTGATGAGTATTTTTGGCACGAAGGTTGCAATTGTGTATGTGATCTTCGGACTGATCGTAGCTGTTATCGGCGGCACGATTATTGAGAAGCTTCATATGGAACGCTATGTGGAGGATTTTATAAAAAATGCCGGCAGAGTTGATATTGAATCTCCGGAGCTTACCAGAAGCGATCGTGCAGTTTATGCCAGAGATCAGGTTGTCAGTACTTTCAAAAAGGTTTTCCCATATATCCTGATCGGTGTAGGTATCGGTGCAGTGATCCACAACTGGATTCCGGAGAGCGTAGTGGAATCTGTACTTGGGGGAAGCAATCCGTTTGGTGTTGTACTCGCTACGCTGATCGGCGCACCTATGTATGCGGACATTTTCGGCACCATCCCGATAGCAGAAGCACTTCTTTTCAAAGGCGCGCAGCTGGGAACGGTTCTGTCATTTATGATGGCGGTTACAACACTTTCACTTCCTTCGCTCATCATGCTGCGCAAGGCTGTCAAGCCCAGACTGCTGGGACTTTTCATAGCCATCTGTACTGTGGGTATTATTATCGTAGGTTATCTTTTTAATGTGCTTCAGCCGTTTCTTGTGGGCTGAGCGGTTTTACAGGAGGAGAGTTGAAAATGGCTGCAAAATGGTATCCGGTTATTGATTACGCCGCATGTATTGAATGCGGCACCTGTTCTGATTTTTGTCCGCATGGTGTATATGACAGGAGCAAATCCCCGACGCCGGTTGTCGTAAATCCGGATGGCTGTATTGATCATTGCCGCGGCTGCCAGGATCAGTGCCCGGCAGGAGCGATTTCCTATGTCGGTGATGATAATGGCGCAGCAATGGAAAGCGGCTGCGGCTGCAGCGGAGGAAGCTGCTGTGGATGAAGACAGCCGGACAAAAAGGACACCTGCGGGAGGGCCGGTACTGCAATGACAGCCGAGATGGACGCGCTGATCCTGGGGATTGGCTTCTATATGTTCCGGTTTGCATTTAAACAATAATTTATGGAGGTAATGATTATGGCATTATTTGGATTTGGAAAGAAAAAAGAAGAGTCGTCATGCGGCTGCGGCGGAGCATGCGAACCTGAGAAGCCGGTGCAGAAAGATCCTGCCTGCGCCTGCAACGGTTCAGTGGAAACATTTGAAGCAGACA
>CAZPEW010000103.1:0-8325 GCA_964585695.1 uncultured Lachnospiraceae bacterium | reverse complement strand
AAGACGCACAAAATTGCCGAGCAGCTCGCTCCGCCGCTTCTCCGCCGCCGCACTGTCTGAATGCGTACTGACCGCCGCACCAAGATGCAGATCCGCACAATGAATAATCCGCATAATTTCTCCTCTCCGCTGCCGTAGCCGTGGCATGCTCCGAACATATGTACTTAATATACTATGGTATGTCCGAAGTGTCAAAAACATTGATCCGGTGCATGCACGCCGGGGGTTCCGCAATCCGTACGGATCTGCTATACTTTCTCTGTTCCGCTGCGCAGGATACTGCCGGAAGACAGCAGACGGAAGAAAAAGAAACGAGGACAAAACGAATGATGGAAAACAGCAGTCATACAGAAATAATCAAGGATGAAGAAAATATCTCAGAGGACGGGCTCCGTGCAGCGCTCGCTCTTGTAAACGATACACTGGATGCGGCAGACCGCTTTGAGCATGCCTGCCGCATCATCAATTTTGACATGGAAACGATCTGCCCGGAAAAGGCCATGGAAAAGCAGGGCGAGCTTGCCGCCTTTATGGAGAATGAAGGCTATAAACTTAAAAAGGCACCGGAATTCATCCGTGCCGCCGGACTGCTTTACGAACACCGCGGGTCCCTGCCGGAGCTGCCGCGGATTCTTGCGGAATCGCTCCGCCGCGAATATGCAAAGACCATGAATCTGACCGCAGAAAAAAATCTGGCTTTCGGAAAAATCTACAGCAAGGCCTTTGCCGACTGGATCAGTGCCAAAAAGAATGCGGATTTCTCTGCATTCGCACCGTCTCTTGCCGCGGTCTGCAAAGCCCAGGAGGAAACCGTCCGTCTCCGCACGGAAAAGACCGCGAATGTCTATGACAGTCTGCTGTCCGATTATGAGAGAGGCATGACGAGCCGCGACCTGGATGCCTGCTTTGCGGAATGCAAGGCACGTCTCATCCCGCTCCTCCGTGAGATTTCCGGCGCCGGCAAAAAAATCCGGACTGACTTTTTAAGCCGTCCGGTTCCGGATGATGCACAGCGGAAAATGGCCGCCTATCTCCTCCAGGTAATGGATTTTGATTTCACACGCGGTGCCTTTACAACCGCAGAGCACCCGTTCACCGACGGTCTCGCCATTGACGATGCGCGCGTGACCACGCATTATTACAGCAGCAATTTCCTTTCCAGCATCTTTTCCATCATCCACGAGGGAGGGCATGCACTGTTTGAGCAGCTGCAGCCGCGGGAAGACATCACGGGCCATATATCCGGTGAAAAGACCATGGGCATGCATGAATCCGTATCCCGCTTCTATGAAAACCGGATCGGCAGATCCGAGGCATTTATCCGCCTCATTTATCCCAAGGCAAAGGAACTCTTCCCGGAGGTGCTCTCGGATGTTACGGAGCGCGAGCTCTATGAAGCCGTAAACGCCGTCACACCTTCGCTTGTCCGTACGGAGGCAGATGAATTCACATACACCTTCCACATCATCATCCGCTACGAAATCGAGAAGCTCCTGATGTCCGGGCAGGCAGATACCGCCTCTCTCCCGGCGCTCTGGAATGAAAAATACAGAGAATATCTCGGAATCACGCCGTCCAATGACCGCGAGGGCGTGCTGCAGGATGTGCACTGGACATCAGGCTTCGGATACTTCCCGACCTATGCGCTCGGGAACATGTACAATGCCATGTATTACCGCCGCATGCAGGAGGATCTTGATATCGACGCACTGATTGCCGCCGGCGACTTCCGGACGCTCAACCGCTGGATGGCAGAGCATGTGTTCAGCATCGCTGACCGGATGGATGCCAAAACCTGGATCCGCACCATTACCGGCAGGGACTTCACAGCCGATGATTTCCTCAGCTACCTGGAAGACAAATACAGAAAATTATACAACATCATTGATTAAAAACAAAAACGGCGGTCTCCGGGACCGCCGTTTCAATGCATCAGATTTCCCTGCCAGTCAGGAGGGAATATGCCTCTTTGTAAAGTGCAATGGTCTTGTCAACAACCTCCTCCGGAAGTGTATTGTGACTGTCCGGATTTGCCTTCAGCCAGTTGCGTACATACTGCTTGTCAAAAGAGCCCTGGCCCTTGCCGGCTTCATAGCCTTCCAGTCTCCAGAAACGGCTGGAATCCGGTGTCAGCACTTCATCTGCCAGCATGACGGTTCCGTTCTCATCAAAGCCGAATTCAAACTTTGTATCTGCAATGATGATGCCGCGGCTCAGCGCATAATCCGCGCACTTTTTGTAAACACGGAGTGTTGCATCCTTGATTGCTGTTGCCAGCTCCCTGCCTCTGCCCGGGAAAGCCTTCTCAAGCACTGCAATGGACTGCTCATAATTGATGTTCTCATCATGATCGCCGAGTTCTGCCTTGGTGCTCGGGGTATAAAGCGGCTCCGGCAGCTTCTCACATTCTTTCAGTCCTTCCGGCAGCTTCATTCCGCAGATGGTGCCGTCTTTTTTGTAATTCTCCCAGCCGGAACCGGTGATGTAGCCTCTTACGATGCACTCGACCGGAATCATCGTGAGCTTCCTGCACAGTGTTGATCTGCCGGCGAAATAATCCGTACGGAAGTACTCTGGCATATCCGCCGTATCTACAGAAACAAGATCATTCGGAATGATGTCCTGGGTAAAATCGAACCAGAATTTTGACATCTGCGTCAGGATTCTGCCCTTATCCGTGATCTGATTGTTAAGAATTACGTCGAATGCTGAAATCCTGTCCGTTGCGACCATGATCAGATGCTGCGCATCCACGTCATAGATTTCACGAACCTTACCTGCTCTGACTGGCTTGAATTCCTTCATATTCATCCTCCATTAAGATGAAACTCATCATTGCAGCGCTATGCAGCGCCAGCTACGAATACTCATCCAGTATAAAACTTTTTTCCGCCTTGACAAGCAAAATCAATTTTATGCCGTTTTATGTCTCATCAGGCTTGCCTTAATACGCGGACCGATAATCTGGATCATGATCACGATAATCAGAATGATTCCCTTAATGGCATTATTGATAAGCGAATCCATTTTTAGTGCAACAATAATCTTGTCAATGACAGTATATGACATGGCGCCAAAAAGGATTCCCAGCATTTTGCCCCGGCCGCCTGACATGCTGATGCCGCCCAGAACAACTGCAGCGATCGCATACATTTCATAGCTGCTTCCGGTCGTTGCCGGATCAGAGGAGGCATTCATGGCAATCCAGATAAAGGAAGCAAGTCCCACCAGCAGACCCGCAGCCAGGAAAACAGATACTCTGACACCATCTGCGTTGATTCCCGTCATCACTGCTGCCTTTGCATTGCTGCCGACTGCATAAATACGTTTTCCGTATTTGGTGTTCCGTGTAACATAAACAAGCAGAACCGTCATCAGCAGCAGAATCAGTCCGACAAACGGAACCGCTGCCAGCTTGCCATTTCCGAACTGATACATAGTCTGGTACATGGATCTTGCATTTGCCATTTTATAAACCGAGCTTCCGCCGCCGATCAGCTCCTTCCCCATATGCTGGCAGAAATACTGGGCAAAAGAACGGTAAATCAGCATTGTTGCAAGCGTTGCAATAAAAGCAGGAATTTTGATGAAACCGACCAGAGAACCATTGATTAATCCGCAGAGTCCGCCGAATGCAACGGAAAACAGCAGCGTAAGAAGGATATTGTCCGTAAGATTGAATATAATAACAGAAAAGCCGCTGACCAGCGCCAGCATGGAACCCACAGAAAGATCAATATCTCCCGTGAGACAGATCATGCCCATGCCAAGTCCGATGATACCCACCACTGCAGAGTGCCGCAGCACATTCATGAGCCCGCTGATGGTCAGCCCGTGGTTCGTAAAAGCATATACGATCAATATGATAATGAACACAGCAATATAGCTGTATTCCCCCAGCAATCTGGAAATCCTGTTTTTCTTATTCATTGGAATATACCTCCCTGGCATCAGAAGCATTTGTAGAATAACGCATAACGGTCGTTTCCCGGATCTCATCATGCATTAAAGTTCCTGCAATTCTGCCGTTGTAAAAAACGATGCATCGGTCTGCCACCTTTTTGATTTCCGGGATTTCCAGTGTGTTGATCAGAATCGTCTTCCCGGATTCCGCAAGCTGAAGGATCAGCTTATATATTTCGGCCTTTGCGCCGACATCGATTCCCTGCGTCGGATTGTCAAGCAGAAGAATATCCGCATCTGTATTCAGCCATCTGGCAATAAATATCTTCTGCTGGTTTCCGCCGCTCAGTGAATTGATGGAGTCCATGCTGGATTCCGCCTTGATATTCAGAAGCTTTTTGTATTTCTGATATCTGTTCTGTTCTGCATTGTTATGAATGTGGAATTTTCCTGCGGACAGTGTCTGCTCCGCCAGATACATATTCTCAAGAATATTCATGTCCGGGATAACCGAATTCTCTTTCCTGTTGGAAGCAAGCATTGCAATCCCGGCTTTCATTTTTGCATGAATCGAATTCCGGCTGATCTTTTTCCCGTGAATATACATGCTTCCGCTGCTGATTTCTGTTACACCGAACATGCCCTGCAGCAATTCGCTGCTGCCGGCACCCTGCAGCCCTGTAAGGCCTACAATTTCGCCTTTTTTCACTTCCAGACTGACATCATGGAATCCGCTGCCGCTGCAATGTTCCAGCTTCAGTACCGTTTCTCCCTCCGGACGTTTTTCGTATACCTCCCGGGAGGAATAACTGTCGCCGACCATCATTTTTACGATCCGGTCCGTGTCTGTTTCTCTGATTTTTCCGTTTCCGATAAATTTTCCGTTTCTGAGAACCGTGTAGCTGTCTGAAAGTCTGAATATTTCCGGCATTTTATGTGAGATAAAAATAAATGCTGTCCCCTGTTTCTTCAGTCCTTCCACAATGCTGAAAAGGTGATCAATCTCTCCGTTATTCAGTGCAGTTGTCGGTTCATCCAGTATCAGAAGCCTGGCCTTAAAAAATAAAGCTTTGGCAATTTCAAGGAGCTGTTTTTCGCTGGTGCTGAGTGTTTCTACGACCGCTTCCGGATCAATGCTTACACCCAGTCTTTCAAAAAGCTTTGCCGATTCCGCAGTCATTTTTCTGTCATCCAGCTTACCGTATCTGTTTGTCAGCTCATGACACAGGAAAATATTCTCATAGACCTTCAGATCATTAAACAGATTCAGTTCCTGATGAACAAAGGCAATACCCGCCTCCTCAGACTGTTTAATGCTCACGGAATCCAGCGGTTTTCCGTCAAACATGATGCTCCCGCCGTCTTTATCCAGCGCTCCCGTCAGGATATTCATCAATGTTGATTTCCCTGCACCGTTCTCTCCCAGAAGTGCATGCACCTCTCCGGCTTCAACGGTAAGAGACACATGATCCAGCACAGCCACACCATGAAACGATTTGGATATTTCATTCATCTGCAACAAACTCATTGATCAGCCTCCGCATAACAGACTCTGCTCCGCAGGGAGCAGAGTCTGCAGGTATTTAAGAATCAGAATCCTTTAAACTGAGATACATTCTGAGAGGTAACATTCTCACAGGCAATCACATGATCCTGTGTAACCTGTTTGCCATCCAGATAATCGACCATATCCTGGATAGCTGTCTGAATCATAGATGGGCTGTAGGTAACTGACATAAGACCGCCGCATTTTCCGGCAATATCCTGATAAGTCTCACCGCGCAGAACCGCATAATATTCATCAAGTCCGCCGCAGCCTGTAATAACCGGCTTACCTGCAAGAAATGCTGTCTTTGTGCTGTCATCAATTCCGCCGCCGTTCAGAGCTTCCAGAATACCCATAGCCAGCTCATCATCCTCTGCATAGAACCATTTTGTTTTGGCATTCGCAGCATCACCCATCAGCGACTCAAAAGAAGTTTTTGTATCGGATCTGCTCCAGTTCATTGCACCGGAATACTTGACAGAACGCAGCTGGTCCTCGGTCCATTTTGCTGCATCGTCAATCTTCTTGCCGTTGAAATCCGCCTTGCCTGTAAGGTAATCTGTAAATCCCTGGTCTCTCAGCGTTGTAACAGAAGATGTGTCGCCCTCGTATACATATACGGAGTCGCCCGGCTTTAAGCCAAGAGAAACAAAATAATCCGCTGCGCCTTTGCCGATTCCGGCATTATCGCCCTTTACATTGGAAACCGCACTTGCAGATACCCCTTCAATAATACGGTCAAAAGCCACATACGGAATCTTTGCATCTACCAGCTGCTGGATGGCGGACTGTACAGTATCATCAATCGGCTGGATAACAACAGCAATGTTCTTATCTCCCTTTGAAACGATATCCTCAATATTCTTGATCTGCTCGGAAGCATTGGCAGAAGTGATCAGCTCGCTGGTATATTTTCCTGCACCGTTTACCTCTTCAATCTTTTCCTTTGCGAATGTTGCAACAGAGCCGGTCCAGCCATGATCTTCCGGTGCTGTCAGAACATAAATATGCTTTGCATCGCCGGATGCTGCAGCTGTTTCTGTTTTTGATTCTGCTGCTGTCTCTGCAGGTGCCGCAGATGAAGCCGCAGATGTTTCTGCCGCAGCTGCTGTAGTGTCCGCGGCAGCTGCCGTGCCTGTCTTTGCTGCTGATGATCCGCAGGCTGCAAGGCTTGCTGCCATTGCTGCTGCGATGATTACGGATAATACTCTTTTTTTCATTTTATTTCTCCCTCCAGTTATGAATTGTACCTTTATCTGCAAAACGGCCCGCCGTTTCAGCATTCGGATGTTTACATAGGAAACTGCTCAAGATATTTTTTTGATTTCAGAAGACTCTCCAGAACCTTTTCTCTGGAACCTTCAAAGGCCCGGTCCTCCACCTCAATGCATGCACATCCGTCATATCCGACATCCGTAAGTGCACTGATAAACCTGCCCCAGTCAACATCTCCGAGTCCGGGAAGCTTTGGCGCCATATAATCCAGCGGATAAGCCAGTGTCCCGACTTTTTTCAGCTTTTCCGGATACAGCCTGATGTCCTTGAAATGCACATGGAAAAGCTTCTCTCTGTATTTATAAACCGGTTCAATATAATCCATCATCTGCCATACAAAATGGGACGGATCAAAATTCAGTCCGAAGCAGTCGCTGTCCAGAATGTCAAAAATTCTGTCCCAGTTTGCAGGAGAATTCATAAGATTCTGTCCGCCCGGCCACTGATCCGCTCCAAAGAGCATCGGACAGTTTTCGATTGCAATTCTGACCTTTCTGTCTTCTGCATAGCGAATAATTTCAGGCCAGATTTGCCCGACAAGCTTCAGGTTGTCTTCCGGCGTTCTGTTCTGGTCTCTCCCGATAAAGGTTGTTACCATGTTGATCCCCAGCTTTCTGCTGGCATCTATTACCGCCTTTAAATGGCGGATATTGGCTTCACGCTTCACAGGATCCGCATCCATGGTATTCGGATAAAAAGCGAGAGAGGATATTTCCACATGTTTTTCTGCACAGTAGTTCCGGATATATTCTGCCCTGGTGTCATCCATGGCTTCTGCATCCACATGGCACACCCCTGCATAGCGTCTCTCTCTGGAACCGGATCCCGGCCAGCTGGCAGCTTCCGTGCACTGGAATCCTGCGGCTGCCGCAGTATCAATCATCTCCTCGAATGTCCATCCGTCCAGTATGGAACTCACAAAACCCAGCTTCACAATCGTCACATCCTTTCTTCTATTCTGACCGCACGTTTTTCCTCCGAAGAACGGATACTTGCAAAAACCGCCCGCATTGCATGCAGTACGCTCTTTCCGTCCACTGCCGGCTCGTGATCATTCACAACCGCATCCACAAAGGCATCAATAATACCTGATTTTGTCTGATGATCATTGGTCTGGATCTGATCAATATCGTAGTAAATCTTTTCCCCGGTTTTCTGGATGACTTCGATGGAATATGCCGGATTGTCATAGATTTTCATAATTCCCTTTGTTCCATATAAAACCGTCGAATTGTCTTCCGCTCCATAATAGGTCCAGCTTGCCGTCATCGTGCCGACTGCACCTCCGGCCATGGTATAGATGCAGACCGCATTGTCATCCACATCGATCAGTTTCCCCTGATCATCCCGTTTATCCAGTGTCGCAATCTTTGCACTTGTTTCAACAATTCTGTCTCCGAGGAGATACTGGATCAGGTCTGTCTTATGTACCCCCAGGTCAGCCATAGCACCCATTGCCGAACGTTTTTTATCAAAGAACCAGGTATGTGTTCTTCCGTCAATACTCCAGGTTTCCGGACCGCCATGCCCGAAGGTCGTTTTAAAAGTCAGTATCTTTCCGATAGCATCTGCCTCCAGCAGCTCTTTTGCCTTAAGATGTG
>CAZPEW010000102.1:0-8374 GCA_964585695.1 uncultured Lachnospiraceae bacterium | reverse complement strand
CTCCTCATACTTGTTAACAGTATTCTGGATGTTTTCCTTAACGCCGAGTCTCTTTCTTTCCTTGAGACCAAGATAGTAAGCAACACCTACTGCGTAGATGGCAGAAACTACCATTCCAGGTACAAGCGGAGGAAGGATCTGGTTTGCATCGAGCTGCATAACAGACATTACACGTGCTGTCGGGCCGCCCCAAGGAATCAGGTTCATGATACAGTTCTCAAGAATAATGAGAGTTGCAAGATAGATCTTCTTGATGCCCAGTCTGTTGTAGATAGGGATCAGTGCTGTACAGCAGATCATAACGGTTGTTGTTCCATCACCATCAAGAGATACAAAAAGTGCAAGAACTGCTGTGCCGACAAGAACCTTCAGAGGATCTCCCTTGCACCAGCCTACGACCTTGTCAACCATCGGATCAAAAAGGCCTGCCTTCAGCATAACGCCGAAGTAAAGAATTGCGAATGTCATCATTGCGAATGTTGAAGCAACACTCTTGATACCATTCATTGCGTACTTGAATGTCTCCGGTACGCCGTACCCTGCGATAATTCCGAAAATGATCGGAATAATGATCATGGATGTAAACGGACTGAGTTTTTTCATCATGATCAGGGCCATGAAAGCTACTACCATGGCAATACCCAGAAAAGCTAATACTGACTGACTCATACTATTCCCTCCAAAGAATAATTTATAAGAAAAATGCCCCTACATTTTTCAGATACATAATTCAGCGGCTGCTGCCGGCTGTTTATTTCCCGATCTTGCCGAGCAGAACAACGATCAGCGCGATCAGAATCATGACGATAAAGAGACCCGCCATGCCCATCCACATAATATTTAAAGCTGTTATAAGATTTGCACTCATTTATTTATCCTCCATTCAGTCTGCCGCAAGATCAGCGGAAGAAGCCCAGAACAATACCACCGGCTACTGCAGATGCGATCTGTCCGGAAACATTCGCACCGATTGCATGCATGAGAAGATGGTTTGTAGGATCCTCAGCGAGGCCCATTTTCTGGATAACTCTGGCGCTCATCGGGAATGCGGAGATTCCTGCTGCACCGACCATCGGGTTGATCTTTTCCTTTGCAAAGATATTGATGAACTTTGCAAGGAGACATCCGCCTACAGAGTCAAAGATAAATGCCACAAGTCCGAGGCCCATGATCAGCAGTGTGCTGAGCTGTACGAACTGCTCTGCTCTCATACTGAAGGCAATGGTGATTCCGAGAAGCAGTGTGATCAGATTTGCAAGATCATCCTGTGCAGTCTGTGAAAGTGTATTCAGAACGCCGCACTCACGGATCAGGTTTCCGAACATGATCATACCTACAAGAGAAACGGAATCCGGTGCTACGAAGCCGGCAATAAAGGTAACGATAATCGGGAATGCAATCTTTGTTGTCTTGCTTACAGAGCCAGGCTTGTATGTCATGCGGATCAGACGTTCTTTTCTGGTTGTAACAAGCTTGATTGCCATCGGCTGGATAATCGGAACCAGCGCCATGTAGGAATATGCCGCAACTGCGATCGGGCCGATATAGTTGGAATGCAGAACCTGCGATACCAGGATGGAAGTAGGTCCGTCTGCCGCACCGATGATTCCGATGGAAGCAGCATCCTTTAAATCAAATCCCAGAAGAACCGCAACAACGATGGTAAGAAAAATACCGAACTGTGCACCTGCACCGAAAAGGAACATTTTTGGATTTGCAAGCAGCGGTCCGAAATCGATCATTGCACCGATACCGATGAACAAAAGAAGCGGAAATGCTTCAGATGCTGCAATACCGGACTCGAACAGCCACTGGATGATACCGTGTGTCTCGCCGACGCCTTCCATAACCTGGTTGATTGCGCTCGACATAGGCAGATTGACAAGAATTGCGCCGAAGCCCATCGGCAGAAGCAGTGACGGCTCGTACTCTTTCTTTACGGCGAGCCAGATGAGAAGGACGCCGACCACGTACATTACGCATTGCTGCCATGTAACTGCCATCAGTCCGTTCCACAGAAAACTTAATCCACTTGACATTTAAATCTCCCCCTTAAATTGTATGATGTGAATGGTTTCTATCTATGCCAAAGCCTTTCTGTCAAAGGCAAAGCATTCAAAATTACTGAATGTAACCGAAGAAAAAGAGAATTTTTACTTATGCACGGATCACTATTCATTCTGCACAAATTATATATTCTGTTTGCAGAATTTTTATAAAAATTTTACTTTCATGGAAATTTTAACATTCCATTTTTTAATAGTCAACAATTCTGATTCCAAAAAGGCATGTCTGCTTATACCAAATAACAATCGCATCCATAGGTAAATACAATTCCCCAGTAAAACTGCGGTTCCGATGGCTATATCAGATGCGCTCCGCTCAGACTCCCGCCGGACTCATGATGTCTCCTTTCAGGACAAAATGACACTTATCGGACTGCAGCAGTCCTTCCCGCTGCATTTTCCCGAGCTCGCTGCTCAGTGCACTGCGGTCCACGCCCAGATAGTCTGCAAGCTCCTGTCTCCGGAAGGGGATCGTAAAGTCACTGCTTCCGTTCCGGATTGCCTGATAGGATAAATAGGATAAAAGCCGTCCGCGGATGGATTTTGCGGAAGTATGGAAAATCCTGCGTGACAGGTTCAGATTCTTGTTTGCCGCAATCATCAGGAGGTTGGAAATCAGCCGCGTATGCCACGTGCAGGTCCTGCTGCAGACATGCAGGAGATGCTCCAGGTCAAGAAACAGTACCTCTGTCTCTTCTGCCGCAACAACACGTACCATCAGCGCTTCCCCCGGCAGGCATGCATAGGTTTCCGCAAACAGAAGTCCCGGCTGGATCCGGTCCAGGATGCTCTTGTTTCCCCAGAAATCATCATTTTCAATAAAAACACTCCCGCTGAGTACCATCCCCGGTGCCTTTACCAGATCTCCCGGTGCATAGATAACCTCTCCCTTTTTATAATGCTTCTCTCTCGCATCCAGACATCCCAGCATTCCCTGTATTTCCTGTGCCGATATCCCCCGGAATAAAAGTGTCCTGGATAAAAAAGCCACATCTGTCATCATTTTCTCCTTCCCGGCCGAAATAATTTTATTTTTGTTGTAATAACAACATATTTGTTGGAATTAATATAATATACTCTGCTCATGCAGTCAAGGAACTGCGGTATTGTTTTGAAAGCGAATGATGATTTATCTGTATAACCAATATAAAAGGAGAGAAAAAATGGAAAACAAAATGTTCTGTTATCAGTGTCAGGAAACAGCAGGCTGCAAGGGCTGCACACAGGTCGGTGTCTGCGGAAAGCAGCCGGACGTTGCGGCAATGCAGGATCTGCTCGTATTTGCAAGCAAGGGCATCTCTGCTGTTACAACCGAGCTCCGCAAGGAAGGAAAGGAAGTATCTCCTTCTGTAAATCACTTGATCTCTCTCAATCTTTTCACAACCATCACCAATGCAAATTTTGACAAGGAAGCGATTGTTGCCCGCATCAGAATGACGCTGGATGAAAAGCTTGCCCTCCTCTCTCAGGTTTCCGATAAGGCAGCCCTTCCGGAAGCCGCATTATGGGACGGTGCGGAAGAAACATTCGCGGAAAAGGCCGCTTCCGTAGGCGTCCTTTCCACTGCAGATGAGGATATCCGTTCTCTCAGAGAGCTGATCACCTATGGTCTCAAGGGACTTTCCGCCTATTCCAAGCACGCGAATGCTCTCCTTAAGGATAATGACGAGGTCGATGCTTTCCTCCAGCGTGCACTTGCCGCTACGCTGGATGACAGCCTGACAGCAGACCAGCTTGTCGCTCTTACACTGGAGACCGGCAAGTACGGTGTTTCCGGACTGGAGCTCCTTGACAGCGCAAATACCGGCGCGTATGGAAATCCCGAGATCACAAAGGTCAATATCGGCGTCGGCACAAATCCGGGCATCCTGGTTTCCGGTCATGATCTCCGTGATCTTGAGATGCTGCTCGAGCAGACGCAGGGCACCGGCGTGGATGTTTATACACATTCCGAAATGCTTCCTGCACACTACTATCCTGCTTTCAAGAAGTATCCTAACTTTGTCGGCAACTACGGCAACGCATGGTGGAAGCAGAAGGAAGAATTCGAGTCCTTTAACGGACCGATCGTAATGACTACAAACTGTATCGTTCCGCCTAAGGACAGCTATAAGGACCGTCTCTTTACAACGGGTGCCGCAGGCTTCCCGGGGTGCAGACATATTGCCGGCGGAATCGGTGAGAAAAAGGACTTCACCGAGGTCATTGAGATGGCAAAGCGCTGCAAGCCTCCTGTTGAGATTGAACACGGCGAAATCGTCGGCGGTTTTGCCCACAATCAGGTGCTTGCTCTCGCACCGCAGATCGTTTCTGCCGTAAAGTCAGGTGCAATCCGGAAGTTTGTTGTCATGGCTGGCTGCGACGGACGCGCCAAGAGCAGAAACTACTATACTGATTTTGCAAAAGCTCTGCCGAAGGACGCGGTTATCCTCACTGCAGGCTGTGCGAAGTACAAATACAACAAGCTGGAGCTCGGCGACATCGGCGGTATCCCGCGCGTACTGGATGCAGGTCAGTGCAATGATTCCTATTCTCTTGCCGTAATTGCGCTCAAGTTAAAGGAAGTCTTCGGACTGGATGATATCAATGATCTTCCGATTGTCTACAACATTGCCTGGTATGAGCAGAAGGCCGTCATTGTTCTCCTCGCGCTTCTGTATCTCGGAGTAAAGAACATTCACCTGGGACCGACACTTCCGGCTTTCCTGAGTCCGAATGTTGCAAAGGTGCTGGTTGACAGTTTCGGCATTGCCGGAATCGGTACAGTTGATGATGATATGAAGCTGTTTTTCCCGGAAGAAAAAAATGCTGAGGCAAATGACACTGCTGCCTCCTGTGAAACTAAGGTGACCGGTGACATGCTGATGGGCGACATCCTCCGCACCTACCCGGACAGCGCGCAGGTTCTGATGGACTGCGGCATGCACTGCCTGGGCTGCCCTTCCTCCCAGATGGAGTCTCTGCATGATGCCTGTCTCGTACATGGTCTGGACCAGGATGCCGTACTGAGAGCCGTTAACATTACGCTGAACCGCTGACATTATGTTGAACCGCTGACATTATGCTGAACAGTCAGCTCTGCGTTTACCGCTGAAAGGAATACTATGAGTGCTTTTTTAGGTCCTGTTCATTTCTGGCTTTACAATAAGATACAGCTCCAGGATACGCTGACAGACGCGCTGATCGACGGAAGTCTCCCTGCAAAGGACAGGGCAGACTTCCACTATGCACTGGACACAGCTGCCGGCACAGTCGAGCACCGTCCGCTGGAGGATGTCATAGACCAGGAAAACATCCATGGCTGGCTGCAGGCGCAGATCGGCATCGCCGAATACCGTTTCGCTTCAGCCGTCACAAGGCTTTTAAAAGAAGATCATGCGAGCGTCCGCTCTCTCGCGGATAATGCGCTTTCCTTCGGAAAAACGCATCCGTTAAAGACTGCCGGAGATGCTGCCGAAGCGTTCCGTTCCCTGAATGATGCGCTGATCGACGGCATGCCCTGCGACCGTGTAAATCAGATTACAAATCAGACGCCGGATTCCATTTCCTGGTATCAGTCGGAGGATCTCCACCGCAGCTGGTGGGAAAAGGCCGGCGGCGATCCTGCGGATTTCCATATCATCCGGAATGCCTTTGCAGCCGGTATGCTTTCCGCTTCCGGGTACAGTTTTCTTATGGAAGACGGAATCTTCCATATCAGAAAAAACGACAGAGAGGAATCATTATGACCGATACCATTGCGCTGATGGAAAAAGAACATGAGAACATCAGTGAACTCGTAAGAATCTACCGTGCTGCCTGCTGCAGCATTCTTGAAGGATCTGCGGTAAATACCGCAGATTTCCGTGACATGATTTATTTTGCCAGAAATTATGCAGACCATCATCACCACGGCAAGGAGGAAAAAATCCTCTTCCGTGAAATGAGCGCCCGTCTCGGACATGTTGCCGAGAACCTGATCCGGCACGGTATGCTGGTAGAACACGACATGGGGCGTTTCCATACGGCAGAGCTTGAGAAAGCCCTGGACCGCTATGACACCGCACCGGCAAGCGCAGATCTCCTCGAGATTCTTGCACAAGCCGCAGGATGGGCAGACCAGCTCGAGCGTCATATCAGCAAGGAAAACGAGGTTGTCTATACCTATGCAGAACGTGCACTGCCTGCCGATGTCATGGAGAACATCCAGAAAGAGATCGACAGCTTTGAAGCTGCAGAAAAAAGCACCGCAGAACAGAGTCTCCTGCTCCTCCGCGCACTTTCCCGGAAGTATCCGGCATGACCGGCAAAAAAGGCAGTATCCGCATCAAGCGGATTTATGAGGCTCCTGCAGACGGAGACGGCTTCCGTGTTCTGACAGACCGTCTCTGGCCGCGCGGCATCTCCAAGGAGCGGGCAGCACTCTCCCTCTGGGCAAGAACCATTGCGCCTTCTACCGCGCTCCGTAACTTTTTCCGTCATCGTGCAGAAAACTTTCCGGAATTTGCCGAGCGTTACAGGAAAGAACTGGACGGAAATCCCGAAGCCTTTGTTTTCCTGGACAGCTGCCGGAAGCAGCTCTCTGTCTCCGATGTCACGCTCCTCTATGCAGCCCGGAATACAGACTGCAACCACGCCATGGTACTGAGGGACTGGCTGGAGGCAAAGCTCTGCGCCTGTGCAGATCCGGAAATGCCATAGCAGAGGATTCCGGTGTGTGCCGGGTTCTTTCCGCCCCATCGGTATGCGCCGTCACCATCATTACCGCCTCTGTTAAACATTTCCAAAAAGAAACAGCCGCTGTGAATCAGCGGCTGTTTTCTGCTGTCCGGATATCTGTCTGCAGGGTCTGCAGAAGCATCTCCGGATCGATCGGTTTTGATAAATGACTGTTCATGCCGGCTTTCCGTGCCTTCTGGATGTCCCCGTTGTAGGCATCTGCCGAAAGTGCAATGATCGGCACCCGCCTGCTGTCCGGGTGACCGGAGCTGCGGATTGCCTCTGACGCTTCATACCCGTCCATAACCGGCATACGGATATCCATCAGAATGGCTGCGATTTCTCCCGGCTTTGATTCCAGAAATCTGTTCAGGCCTTCTTTTCCGTTCCGGGCCGGGATAACGGTTATCCCGCTTTTCCGCAGAATTGCCGTCGCGATCTCCCGGTTCATTTCATTGTCCTCACAGAGAAGGATGGTTTTCCCCTGAAGCATAATCGGCAGTTTCCGGCCTGTCTTTTCTGCTCCTTCACAAAGATCTGCCTTGGGCAGTGTAAGATAGACCGTAAATTCCGTTCCCTCTCCCGGCCTGCTTTTTACCTCGATCCGGCCGTGCATGAGATCAACCAGTCTTTTTACGATTGACAGCCCCAGTCCTGAGCCGCTGATGCCGGCGGTTCTCTCACTCCGCTCCTGCGCAAAGGGATCATAGATCCTCGGCAGAAACTCCGGAGAAATACCGACACCTGTGTCCCGTACCGTCAGCTTGTCATAAATTTCATGCTCTGTTTCCTTCTCGCACTCAACCGCAAACAGAACCTCTCCGCCTTCCGGCGTGAACTTGGCTGAATTGCTCAGGAGATTGATGAAAATTTCCGCAAGACGCATGGCAACTGCATTGATGGTCGACCAGACTGCCTTTGTATTGTCAAAGGTAAAACGGATCCCCTTGGCATCCATCAGCGGCTTTACCGCTGTGATAATACTGTTTACAACCTCGCCGCAGGAAACCGGTACCGGATGCAGTGTTGTCACACCGTTTTCTATCTTCTGCAGATCCAGTGTGTCGTTGATCAGCGAGAGCAGCGTCTCCCCTGCTTCCCCTATTTTTTTAATATAATCTGTTTTTTCCGCATCGGAACCCGCCTCCAGCGCCAGCCGGTCATAGCCCAGGATTGCATTCAGCGGTGTCCGCATGTCATGACTCACATTGGAGATAAAGTCCGATTTTAATTCATTCGCCCTGTCTGCCTCATTGCGGAGCGCCCGCTCCGAATCCAGCCTTTCCAGGAGTTCTGCCTGCTGCCTGTGCACCGCATCCGAGATATCCAACTGCTGAATCAGAATCCAGTCTTTTGTTTCAAAAAGCCAGGTAAGCCGGATCTGCTTCCAGCCTTCCGTACCGTCACTGCGTCTGGCCTTGATTGTCACCGTATAGCTCCCGGAACCGTTCAGATGTCCGACGATATTTTCCACGGATGCTTCCCGGCGGAAATGTTCTGCCTCATCCGGCGATACCCAGATCTGCAGGGCAAGCTCCACAATTTCCGCATACGGCTTCTCTCCGCCGCAGTCTCCGAACTGCTTTCTCAGCATCTCCTCCAGCGAATGC
>CAZPEW010000101.1:0-8445 GCA_964585695.1 uncultured Lachnospiraceae bacterium | reverse complement strand
CCCGCCTGCTGCGCCGTTTGTGCCGAGCGTCCTGACAGCGAGATAATACATTTCCATCTTCTGGAAAAGCTCACCGTATTCATCGCTCATCTCGCGGATTTTTGTGTCCGCGCCGATATCATCATAGAGATAATCGGTTTCATTGGACATGGATTTGAGGAGGAGCTTCCCGTCATCGTCAAACTCCATCGTAAAAATACCGCCGACATCCTCTGTGTAATTGACGCTCAGGATCTGCAGCTGCTGCTTTACTTCTTTAGGAAGCGAATCAAACATCGGATTCAGGTAGAATTTCTGTATATATGAATTTGCCGCACAAAGTACTGTGTTGTGATCTTCCATTGGGTTTCCTTTCATAAACGGATTGCTGCATGATATGTTTCCGTGACATTCTAACACATTAAAAAAAGGATGCAAAGTTGATTTGCAAACTCTGCATCCCTCTATTGCACTTTTTCTGTCCGCGGAAGGAGAAACAGCATAATTCCTGTCTGTCCCATGCGGTTCCGGAAACATTATCTTACAAGCATCTTGGCAATCCTGAACTGCTCCTCAGGAATGTCCTTGGTCATCTGGAGTGCTTCCTGTACGTCATAGTCGACAAACTCGCCATGCTTGTAAGCCACAACTCTGTTGGACTTGCCGTCATGGAGGAGCTCTGCGGCTCTTGCGCCCATCATGGATGCATAATAGCGATCCTTGCAGGTCGGCGAACCGCCTCGCTGCATATGTCCGAGGATGGTTGCTCTGGTCTCGATGCCGGTTGCTGCCTCAATCCGCTTTGCCATGGATGTCGAATGTCCGATACCCTCGGCATTGATGATGATGTAATGCTTCTTGCCGCGCTTCCTGGACTCGATGATCCGGTTGATGATTGCCTGCTCATCTCCGTCATACCGCTCCGGAAGGAGGATCTCCTCGGCACCGTTTGCAACGCCGCACCATAAAGCGATATATCCTGCACGTCTGCCCATTACCTCGATAATGGAGCATCTCTCATGGGAGGTGGAGGTATCTCTGATCTTGTCGATTGCTTCCATGGCTGTGTTGATGGAGGTATCGAAGCCGATGGTATAATCCGTACATGCGATGTCCAGATCAATGGTTCCCGGAACACCGATTGTGTTGATGCCCAGCGCAGAGAGCTTGCCTGCTCCGCGGAAAGAACCGTCACCGCCGATGATTACGATGCCGTCGATGCCATGCTTCCGGCAGATCTCTGCACCTCTTGCCTGACCCTCTGCTGTTGTGAACTCCTGACAGCGTGCTGTGTAAAGAATCGTACCGCCACGGCTGATTATATCAGAAACAGAGGTCGTATCCATATCAACGATCTCTTCCTGCAGGAGCCCGGCATATCCTCTCATGATACCCTTAACCTTAAGTCCGAGATGGATTGCGGTTCTTACAGTACTGCGGATTGCAGCGTTCATGCCCGGTGCATCTCCGCCTGATGTCAAAATACCGATTGTTTTAACAGCTTTTGCAGCCATAATATGCCTCCGATTCTTCAAAGAATAATGTTATTGTCGAGCTTTAATCATAGTCTATCTTTGTATTTTTTTCAATACTTTATATACAACTTTGACATTATTTTCACTAAGTAAAGCGTTCATATTGGAAAGAAGCTGCGGTGTCAGGTCGACTGCCGCATCTTTGTCCAGACGCTTTACGGCTTTTTCCGCACGGAGATAGATGCAGACCGGGCTGCTGCCCGGACTCTCAAAGAGACATCCGCTGACTTTTTCCTCTGCCTTTTTATAGGCTTCCATGCTGTCAAACTGCAGCCAGAGCTCCCGCGGCACCTCATCAAAGCCAACGATGGATTCTGCAATGAGCTTTGCATCTGCATCATCCGAGAGAGATGCGCGGCCTGCAATCAGGATTTTTCTGTCGTTCTGGAGGAGCTCCCACTTCTCCCGGTAAAGCTTGGGGAAAATCAGCACCTCAATGATTCCGATTCTGTCCTCAAGCTGGATAAACGCCATCTGTTCCTGCTTTTTGGTGGTCTTTGTGCGGACATCGGAAACCAGCCCGCCAACGGTAACACGCTGCCCGTCATAAAGACTGCATTCGCCGGTCTCCGGGTCCAGATGGAACTCTGCCGCTGTTGCATCGACATTTTTTTCCATCAGCGCACGGTCATCATCCAGCGGATGTCCGGAAAGGTAAATGCCGAGTGCTTCTTTTTCATAGGAAAGCAGCTCACCCATCGGATATTCCGCAAGGTCCGGCATCCTGGTCCGGAACTCATCAGCCTCCGCATTGTCCTCTCCGAGGAGATCTGCAAGCGTCATCTGTCCGGCAATACTGTCCTTCTGCTCCTTGATCTTATACTCGATGATCGCCGGCAGGATTGCAATTTTCTCCCGGCGGTTTCCGGGGAATGCATCCAGTGCGCCGGCCTGGATGAAATACTCAATGGCGCGTCGGTTCATTCCGTTTCTGGAAACACGGATGACAAAATCCTCAAAGTCGCGGAAAGCGCCGTTCCGCTCCCGTTCCGCAATCAGCTGCTCGGCTGCAGAACGTCCGACTCCCTTGACCGCCGAGAGTCCGTAGCGGATTGCCTTGCTGCATACGGAAAAACCGACCTCTGCAGCATTCACATCCGGCGGCAGGATCCGGATCCCCATTGAGCGCACGGTGTCTATATACTCTGCCATCTTGCCGACATTGTCCATGACAGATGTCATCAGCGCAGCAAAAAACTCCGCCGGAAAATAGAAGCGCAGGTAGGCGGTCTGGTAGGCCACGACCGCATAGCAGGCCGCATGCGATTTATTGAAGGCATATTTTGCAAAATCAATCATCTCATCGTAGATATGATTGGCCGTCTGCTCCTGGATGCCGTTGGAAACACAGCCTGGTATTTTTTCCTCCGGATTTCCGTACACAAAGTTCTTCCGTTCCTTTTCCATGACGGAAGTTTTCTTTTTGGACATGGCACGGCGCACGAGATCCGAGCGCCCCATGGAGTAACCCGCAAGATCACGCACAATCTGCATAACCTGCTCCTGGTAGACGATGCAGCCGTAGGTCGGCTGGAGAATCGGCTCCATCTCCGGGCAGTCATAGGAAATCCGCTCCGGATGCTTCTTGCCCTCGATGTATTTCGGGATGAAGTCCATAGGACCCGGCCGGTAAAGTGCAACGCCGGCAATGATATCCTCGATGTTGCCCGGTTTCAGCTCCTTCATGAAGCTTTTCATGCCCGCAGATTCCAGCTGGAACACGCCCTCGTCTCTGCCGGAGCCGATCATCTCATAAACCCGCGGATCATCATAGTTCATGTTATCCAGTGTAAGATCCGTCCCCGTGTCCTTCTGCGCGAATGCAATCGCATCCTTGATGACGGTCAGCGTGCGGAGTCCGAGGAAGTCCATCTTAAGGAGTCCCAGCTCCTCGATCGTCGTCATTGTAAACTGCGTGGTAATGGAACCATCCGAGCTCCGGGACAGCGGGACGAATTCCTCGACCGGCTTTGAGGAAATCACAACGCCGGCTGCATGCATGGAAGCATGCCGCGGCAGTCCCTCCAGTCTCTTTGCCATGGTGATGATGCTGTTGGTTTCCGCATCGGTCTCATAAAGCTTTTTCAGCTCAGGATTGGCAGCAAGTGCCTTGTCCAGCGTCATGCCGAGATCGAACGGGATCATCTTTGCAATCATATCGCACTTGGCATACGGAACATCCAGTACACGCCCGACATCACGGACAACGCCCTTTGCCGCAAGCGTACCGAAGGTAATAATCTGTGTGACCTGATTCTTTCCGTATTTTTCCGTTACGTAGTCGATGACCTCCTGGCGTCTCTCATACTCAAAATCCACATCGATATCAGGCATGGTCACACGCTCCGGATTGAGGAAACGCTCAAAAATCAGGTTGTAGCGCATCGGATCGATATCCGTAATGCCGATGGAATAGGCGACAATAGAACCAGCCGCAGAGCCTCTGCCCGGTCCGACTGCGATGTCATGCGTTTTTGCAAAATGAATGTAATCCCAGACAATCAGGAAATAGTCCACAAAGCCCATCGAGGAAATTGTATTCAGCTCGTAGTTCAGCCTCTCCCGGTGTTTCTCCGCTTCACTGCCGTAACGCTCCCGGAGTCCGTCCTCGCAGAGCTTTGTAAGGTAGCTTAAAGAGCTGAAGCCCTCCGGCACCTTGTACTGCGGCAGATGATAATGTCCGAATTCAATCTCTACGCTGCATCTCTCTGCAATCTTTGCCGTATTCTCCAGTGCCTCCGGCGCATACGGAAAAAGCGCTGCCATTTCAGCTTCCGACTTGATGTAGAACTGACCGCCCGTATAGCGCATACGGTCGGTATCTGTCACCTTTTTGCCGGTCTGCAGGCAGAGCAGGATGTCGTGTGCCTGTGCATCGTCTGCATAGGTGTAATGGATGTCATTGGTGCACACCAAAGGAATGCCGGTTTCCTCATGCAGACGGAGGATTCCCGCATTTACCTTTTTCTGTTCCGGATAGCCATGATCCTGCAGCTCCAGGAAATAATTATTCTCACCGAAAATCTCCCGGTAACGGAGCGCCGCTTTTTTTGCCTCCTCATACATATCGCGGGTCAGATCCTTTGCGATCTCTCCTGCGAGGCAGGCTGAAAGGGCAATAATGCCCTCATGGTATTCCTTCAGTACATCAAAATCCACTCTCGGTTTATAATAAAAACCATCTGTAAAGCCTCTGGAAACAATCTTCATCAGGTTCTGATAACCCTGATTGTTCTCCGCAAGCAATACCAGATGGTAATATCGGTCCTCTCCTTTGCCGGTCTCACGGTCAAACCGCGAACCCGGCGTGAGATATATTTCACATCCCAGAATTGGTTTGATGCCCTGCGCTTTTGCTTCTTTATAAAAATCGATCACACCGTACATGACGCCGTGATCTGTAATCGATACTGCGCTCATGCCGAGCTCCCTGACTCTCCTGATCATCTCCGGTATCTTACCGGAGCCGTCCAGCAGGCTGAAGCTCGTATGTGTATGCAAATGTACAAAGCTCATTTTCTGTTCCGTTCTTTTTTATTCCGCCCGGCGGAATACGCAGACTCCCCTCAGGCTGTCTCTCCCTTAAGATACTTTGCCAGTGCTTCCGCTGCTGCATCCTCGTCTGTTCCCTCTGCGGAAACAGCCAGCTCCACACCATTGTCGATGCCGAGCGCCATCATACCCATGATTGACTTGGCATTCACTTTCCTGCTTCCCTCTGCAAGATAGATCCTGGAATCATATCTGCTTGCGATCTGCACGAGCATGGCTACCGGATGCTCATCCTTAAGTTTCTTTGGCAAACTTACGACTACGTTTACTTCTTTCATAATTGATCCCCTCTTTGGGTCAGGCTTACTGGTCCTGACCATTACCTGCGGCTTCATTTCTCAGCGCCGCTGCAATCCTTGCGAGCTTCCGGATCCTGTGATTGGCACCGCTTTTTCCAATCGGGTTCTGAAGCTTTGCTGCAAGCTCTTCCAGTGAAGCATCCGGTTCTCTGAGTCTTGCCTCCGCAATTTCCCGGAGACCCTCGTCGAGAGAGTCCAGTCCGCGTTTCTCCCGGATCAGCCTGATGTCCTCGATCTGTTTCAGACTGGCTGTCACCGTGCGATTGATATTTGCCGTTTCAAAATTGACACGGCGGTTTACATTCTCGCTGACTTCTTTCAGAATCCGTACATTCTCAAACTCCATCAGTGCATGGTGCGCTCCGATGATCTTTAAGACATCTGAAATCTGTGAAGCATCCTTTAAATAAACAAGCTGATGTCTCCCGCGTTCCGTCAGCTTCGGTTCCAGCTGGAAAACGCGCAGAGCTCCGGAAATTTCAGCCGCATCCGACCGGTCACGGCAGATGAATTCCAGATGATAATCCTTGTTCGGATCAGTAACAGAGCCTGATTCCAGAAATTTCTCTCTGAGGTAACTGCGTGCCTCATCGTTTCCCGGCTCATCGCTACCCATATTATATGCTTTTTTTAAAGCTGTAAAGTCCTTTTTCAAAAGTTCATCTTTGACTGTTCTGGAAAACGACATCGTCTTTATACTCCCCGAATGTAGGTTGATCTCAGTGGCTGATATCCCGGTGGTCTATTTTGATGCCGTAATCAGCAGTCTTCTTAAGCTCCTTGTAGAGCATTTCCGCAATGGTAACGGAGCGGTGCCTGCCGCCTGTGCATCCGATCCCGATAACCAGCTGGTTTTTGCCCTCAAAGATGTAATGCGGAATCAGAAAGTTGATCATGTCATAGAGTTTCCCGAGGAATTCATCTGCAACGCCGTTCTGGCAGACATACGACTGGATTTCCGGCTCCAGTCCGGTATGCTCCTTAAGCTCCGCCACATAGTACGGATTCGGCAGGAACCGCACGTCAAACAGCAGGTCCGCATCCTCCGGAATGCCGTATTTAAACCCGAAGGACAGGATCGTAACCTGGAGGTTTTCATATTCGCGGTTGGACTCAAAGATGTCCGTAAGCTGCGCCCGCAGCTCCTTTGTGAGGAGATGCGAGGTATCAATGATGAAGTCTGATTTTTTCTTAAGCCAGGAAAGCGCCTTGCGCTCTGCTGCGATGCCGGTCTCCACACGTCCGTCCTTGGAGAGCGGATGCGCGCGTCTCGTTTCCTTGAAGCGCTTGATCAGCACCTCATCCGAGGCATCCAGGAAAACCGTCTGGTAATCCAGTCTGCCCTTCTCGTCCCATCTGGTGAGGACCTCCTTTAAAATCGGAAGCTCTCTGCCGGAGCGGATATCGATGCCGAGCGCTGATTTGGATATCTGTCCATCTCCTTCTGTGATCAGGTCCGCGAATTTATCCAGGAGCGGAATCGGCAGGTTGTCCACGCAGTACCAGCCCATATCCTCAAGTGTCTTGAGTGCGATGGTCTTGCCCGCACCGCTCATCCCTGTTACGATCAGAAGTTTCCCCAAATCTTCACCTCCGGCTCAAGCCTGATTCCCGCATTCCTGTACACACGCGCCTGGATCTCCCGGATCAGCCTGTAGATGTCCTCTGCAGAGGCATTGCCGTCATTGATCACAAAGCCGCAGTGTTTTTCCGAGACCTTTGCGTCCGTTCCCAGCGAGAAGCCGCGCAGTCCCGCTTCCTCAATCAGCCTGCCGGCAAAACAGCCCTCCGGGCGTGCGAATGTCGATCCGGCGGAAAATTTGTTCAGCGGCTGCTTGTCCATCCTGCGCTGCTGATAATCCCGCATCCTGGCAAGAATCTGCTCCGGATCATCCTTTTTTAAACGGAAAACCGCAGAAAGTACAATCCAGCCTGACTCCGGTACAGCCGAATGCCGGTAGGACAGGCGGAGCGCCGCTGCCGGCAGCTCCCGGACCGTCCCGTCCGGATCAATCACCTCGCAGCTCTCCAGCACATCGCAGATTTCCGTACCGTAGGCACCGGCATTCATGGTCACGCCGCCGCCGACTGTTCCGGGAATTCCGCGCAGTGCTTCCATGCCTGCAAGGCCATGCTCATAGGCAAAAAGCGCTGCCCGCGACAGAAGTGTCCCTGCCGTAACCCGGATCCGGTCTCCCGGCAGGAGTTCCGTACCCTCCATCATCCGGCCGACCTCTACAATCACTTCATTTAAACCCTGATCGGAAACCAGGAGATTGGTGCCGTTTCCGATGATACGGTACGGCAGCTTTTCCTTATATAAAAAGCGGATCAGGGCGATCAGCTCCTCTCTGTCCTCCGGAACCGCATAGCACATCGCAGGTCCGCCGGCATGGAAGCTGGTATGCTTTTTTAAAAGTTCATTTTTTAATACCTTCATGTATGCTCTTTCTTATCCTTTATTTCCGTTTGTCCTTGTCATATTGGCGGTAACTCTGTCATAGAGCACCTGTGCGGCGTTGTAACCCATCTTTTTGGCACGGTTGTTGATGGCGGCACATTCGACAATGATTGCCACATTTCTGCCCGGACGGATCGGGATGTCATAGCTGATCACCTTGTTTCCGAGGAATTCCGTGTAGTTGTCCTTTAAGCCGAGGCGGTCATAGTCCTTGTCTCTGTCCCACTCTGCGAGTTTTATGACCATGTTGATGTTCTGGGTATCCTTGACGCTCTCAACTCCGAACATGCTTTTGACGTCGATGATGCCGATACCGCGGAGCTCAATGAAGTGACGTGTGATGTCAGGTGCCGTGCCGACCAGCGTTTCGTCAGACACCTTGCGGATCTCTACCACATCATCCGAAACAAGTCTGTGGCCCCGCTTGATCAGCTCCAGCGCTGCCTCGGACTTGCCGATGCCGGAATCGCCCATGATCAGGACGCCCTCGCCGTATACATCTACCAGTACGCCGTGCACGGAGATCATCGGTGCCATACGTACCTTGAGGAAGCTGATGATCTCGGCTTCCAGTGCCGTCGTCGGACGGTGGGAGGAAAGAAGCGGGATATTTGCATCT
>CAZPEW010000100.1:0-8458 GCA_964585695.1 uncultured Lachnospiraceae bacterium | reverse complement strand
TAATACCATCCTTTTGCAGTGCCGGATAAAACCGCACCGCTATCTCCCGCCTCCAGCTTCTCAGGTATGAAATTCCGGATATCGCAGTAAGCTTCTCCGATCTTTAAGACAATGCACATTTTTCCCTTTTTGAAATACAGGAAGCTGCTATTGCCGCTGATAACGGTATAGCTGTAATTCTTTTTCATGACACGAAGGACCCCTGCATGCCTGAAATACTTACGATATTCCTTCAGATACCCGTAATGCTCAAAATGATAATGCAGCATCTCATCATGGTTCAGCACTATATGATAACAGTCCGGGGCAATATCGCCCCTCTCCATGTTGTCTTTTATGATTTTATGTGCAGCAGCATCAAAAACCGGATCATGGTCCCGGGCAGCCATATAAAGGTACTGATAAAAATATTTATCCGGATACATTTGCTTTCCCTGATCCTGCCGCGTTGAGTTCTGTGTGAAAATTGTATCATCCGGATCTATGTAGTATAGCATCATTTTCAGATTCCGTCTTACATATTCAAGGAAATCCTCACTGCCGCTTTCCTCATACATGGCTATCATGGCATTATTTACCACGGCATTGTAATTTCCCGTCGAACGCTCTGCATATTCGCCGTCATCATCTCCGTCAATACCTTCTGCAAGATACCGGGCAGCTCTGTTTTTAAGCTTCGCGGCAAATGCAGGCTCATCTTTGAAAAGATCTGCACCCTGCAGCAAGGCTGCAGAAATACCCCAGCGGTGATTCGGTGTATGAAATCCGCCTGCAGCGATTGCATCCAGCGCATGATGCATGACTGCAAGGTATTTTTTCTGAAGCATTGTCATTCCTGCTGTATGGTCATCAAATTTTACCAGAAGACGGTATGCGGCAATCAGACGTTTAAAGCAGAAGGAAGTGTCCGGTGCCGAATGGAAATTGCAGGACGGATAATCAAAACTGCCGTCATTTCTCTGTTTCCTCGCAATATAATCGACTGCAAGATTAATGGCATCAAAAAGTATACTGTCATGATAAAAGCGGCTCTCCTTGCTGACATAAACGGAAATCGCTGCGGTAAGTGCATAGATTGTCGGTTTCGTTTCCACAATCTCGCTCCGTATGCCTCCGTAGATCAGTTTGGCAGGGTTTTTCTCCTGACTGTCCAGGAAATCCTGTGTTCTTATTTCTGCACCCTTCATAAGATGCAACAGATATCGTTCCATGATACCTCCAGCTTTTCAGATTTACTATATCTGCGGATCAGCCCTTTACGCCGGTTGCCGCAAGTCCTCCGGTAATATACCTCTGTAAAATAACGAACAATACGATAATCGGGATGATGGAAAGAACCGATGCCGAAAGAATTGAATTCCAGTCTACACCCATGGTTCCTATATAACTCTTGATTGCAATCTGAATCGTAAAGTTTTCCTGGTCTGAAAGAACCATCAGCGGCAGAATATAGTCATTCCATCTCCACATAAATGAAAAGATTGTCAGTGTTACCGTAACCGATGTCCCCAGCGGAAACATCAGCGCCCTGAAAATCGTAAATTCAGATGCACCATCCAGTCTGCCGGACTCTACAAGCTCGAGCGGAATGGACATATAATGCTGACGGTACATGAAAATACCTGTCGTTGTTGTAACAACCGGAAGGATGCATCCCCAGATATTATTATACAGTCCCATTGCACTGACAACAGAAAACTGTGCTATAGTCAGGATCTCTCCCGGAACCAGCGTTCCCAGAAGGAATACTGCGAATACCTTGTTAACATATGGTATTTCTTTTCTGTAAATTGCAAGCGCATAGCCGCATAAAGCACTGATAACAACAGTAATGGCCGTACCTACAACCGCAAGAAACAGACTGTTTTTCATGTATGTAAAAAGTCCGTCATCCACAACACCCTTGTATGCACTGAAATCCGGAACAGACGGCAGGAGATGCAGCGGATAGGAAAACAGTTCTGTGGAAGGCTTAAAGGAGCTGAAGATCAGCCATATAATCGGGAAAATCATGAGAAATGCTGCAAGAAATCCCAGTATGGTTATAAATACTTTGCCGAAGCTTGATGTTCTGCTTGATTTCATTATACCTCTCCTCCCTTCGTAGCCTTAAACTGAATTTCTGCAATTACAATAAACAGTATACTGATCAGAATGCCTGCTGCAGATGCATATCCGTATTTGTACTGGTTAAAGCCCTGGTCAAAAATATACTGGACAATATAGGTTGTCGAAGTTCCGGGACCTCCGAGCGTAATACCCTGGATCAGCGCATATTCCTTTAATAGATTGACTGTCGAAAGGAGAAGCACAATAAAGGTTGTCGGCATGAGAAGCGGTACCGTGATGTAAAAGAAGCACTGCACCTTGGTTGCCCCGTCGACGCTTGCGGCTTCATACAGTTCCTTTGAAATGTTATTGATTCCGCCTACAAAAAGAAGCATATAGTAGCCGGCAGACTGCCAGTTGGATGCCACGCTGATAACAATGGTGGCCAGCACCGGATTCAATGCCCACTGGAGCTGCGGACCGCCGAATTTCTCAACAATGAAATTAATAAGTCCGTATTCCTGTCCGAACATCCAGTTAATGGTAATACCTGCAACCAGAGAGGATAAAAGAACAGGGATATAAACGAGCGTCCTGATCAATGTTCTGCCCTTCAGTGCCTTGGCTGTTACCAGCGTTGCAAGAAGCAGCGGGATAATAATTTTAAAAGGCAGATTGCAGACCGTATAAATCAGCGTCCTGAGAATGGTTTTATAAAAAGTGGAATCTACCAGTATTTTCTGATAATTCTTTAAACCGATAAAATCCATGTTCTTCCAGCCATCATAGTTGGTAAAGGAAAACCAGACACTGAGGCAGAGCGGAAGCAGAAAAAACACACCGAATAAAAGAAGTGAAGGCATAACAAACAACCAGAACGAACTGGTATGGCGGAATGCGCTGTTTGCTTTTTTCATAAAGTTTCCTCCATATGATAAAATAAGCTGCCGCGGATGCGGCAGCTTTATAAAACCGATTAATTAGCCATTGCCCAGCCGGATGATTCTGAAAGTTCCTTTGCAAATCCATCAAGTGCTTCCTTCGCGGAAATTTCACCAGCAACTGCTCTCTTCAGAGCATCCCTGTATTCATTATCCTTATAGGTTCTCCATGAAGAACTCTCATCTGTACGATAAGCATCTGTTACATAGTTTGCTTCATTCTGAATAACTGCAAAATCTGCCTTGGCCTTGTCTGTTTCCGGTGTATAGGCGATGTCATTCATAACAGAAGGTCCTTTATCACGCTGTGCATAAGCCTGATAATTCTTATCTGTGAACAGCCACTGCAGGAACTGCTTTGCAAGCTCTGTATTCTCGGCATTCTTAGGAATTGCAAGTGCGCCGCCGCCGATGATGGCTGCCTGGCTTACTGTACCCTTAGGTGTAGGCATTACAGAAAACTGGAACTTTGAAATATCTGTTGTAAATGTATTGTAATTCCATGATCCGGAAAGAAGGATGCCTGCATCACCGTTCTTAAAGTACTCAACAGGGTTGTCTGTTGTTCCGCCTGCCCAGATTGCCTTAGGCATTACATCATTGTTTGCCTGTACAAAAGTCTCAAGCGTTTTGACATTTGTATCACTGTTAACAGCAACCTTGAATGTATCTCCGTCCTTTACGACAAGAGAGCCGCCGTTTGCATACATCATAATATCATAACGTGCTCTGGAAACATCTGCTGCAAATCCATACTTGACACCGCCCTTTTCCTGCAGTGTTTTTGCATTTGCAAAGAGCTCATCCCAAGTCCAAGGCTTGTCAACTGTCGGTGCTTCAAGGCCTGCTGCCTTGAATGCATCCTGATTATAATACATGCAGGTTGTTGTATACTGGTTAGGAATGCCGGTAATATCATCTGATGTGTAGGATTTTCCTACAATCTTAAGTGCTGAATCATTAAACTTGGAAAGATCCAGGACATCCTTCATAAGAATAAACTCATCAGGATAAAGCTGATGCAGTCTGGTTGTGGAAATCAGATCCGGAAGATCCTTGTTCTTGGCCATTGCCGGGAATTTTGTAAGCATATCATCATTGGAAACGATGATTTCCTTGATTTCATTTCCGGACTCAGCTGCCCAGTCCTTCAGGGCATTTCCAAGTGCATCCTCTGTTCCAGGCTCCTCTGAAAGCATAACCTTTAATGTTTTACCTGTGATTTTGTCCTCTGATGCAGCCGTGCCTGCCGCTGTGGTTCCTGCTGCAGCTGTACCGGCTGCGGCAGATTCTGCCGCTGAAGAGCCTGCTGCTGAAGCAGACTCAGAAGCCTTTGCTGATTCCGTCTTCCCTGTCGAAGCAGAACTTCCGCAGGCTGCTGTTGTCAGAGCCATGGATGCAACAATGATACCGGCCATAGCTTTTCTAAAACTTTTTCTCATTTCTCGTTCCTCCTCTTTAAATCGCTTGCCATATATTTTTTGCTTTCCATAAAGAAAAGCATTGCTAACGCCTGTCCGTAAGGCATTGGTTTCAATGCGATACTTTTATAAAAATCTCTCGATTCTCTCCCCATCGGTGTCCCGTAGGATACCTGATGCACCACACCGTCCGCATCAGTATTGTCAAACATGGCTTTCAGCGAACGCATCGCCTTATCAGCCCATTCTTTCTCTCCGATTCCGATCCGGGTTCCATAGAGAATTCCATACGCGATTCCCGCTGTTGCACTGGATTCCACATAAGAAGTACTGTCATCCAGCAGTGTGTGCCACATGCCGTCTTCTTCCTGCAGGGAAACCAGCGTTTCAACCTGTCTCCTCCATGCTTCTGTAAGCATTCTCGCCGTGCTCCTGTTGACAGGAATCATATTGAGGAATTCCGGAATGGCTGCTGTTACCCAGCAGTTGCCTCTGCCCCAGAATGCTGCCGCAAAATTATTGTTTTCCTTAAATGACCAGCCATGATACCAGAGACCTGTTTTCCTGTCTGCCAGATATTTCATATGAACCAGAAACTGGTATTCAGCCTCATCCATATATTCCTGCTTTTTCAGAATCCTTCCGATATTGGCGAGAAACAGCACCGTCATAAACAGTGTATCATCCCAGAGCTCCTGCGGATTCTCGGAATCGGATGTAATATGCTGGAAACCGCCCTCTCTGGTACGTGGGAAACTTTTGTAAATCCATTCAGCCCACTCTCTGCAGACACCCAGATATTTTTCATTTTTCTGCTCCTCCGCCACAAAAGACATTGCAAGAAGCGGTGTTACCGTATTTACGTTTTTTGCAGGAAAACCGACTGTAAACTGTCTGTCATAATAGGATGTCAGGATATCCAGATATCTCCGGTCTCCCGAGTCACTGTAGAGCTTCCAGACACCGTAAAGACCGACTCCCTGTGTCCATTCCCAGAACTGATAGGCACGGATGTCATCATGCGCCAGACTCTTTTCTGCCATATTCTTCATGAATTCAGAATCCTCTTCATAAAGAACCTTCTCAAAGCTGGCGAGATATTTCTCGATTTCCTGATTGATTTCTTCTTTTGTGTATGTCATATCTCACTCCCTTATTTTCATCATTATGCTAACATCAAAGGCAGGCTATATACTACACATTTATTGCCTCATTTTTCGTATTGTATTGCATATTTTGCTGTGTTAGACTGTAAACAATAAAATAATCAAGGCTGTTTTTTTTGTTTTTTGTTTAAATTCACAATTACCTGCCCGCAGCAGAAAAGGAAACATATGAATTACTATCCCAATTCTCCGATTGAATACAGGCGCGGCTTCTCCATTTCCATACTTCCGGGAAAAGATGATGCTGTGCAGAATTCACTTTATTACTATTTTGATTACGATTCCAGGAATAAAGCCGTCAACATGGAATTCCCACATTTCCATGTTTTCTATGAAATCATGATTCTTCTGAGCCCGAAATGCTACCACTTTCTGGAAGGCAAGAAATACGATCTCCAGGCAGATGACATTATCCTCCTTCCTCCGTCCTCACTGCACCAGTCCGAATACATCGCGGGTACACCAAGCGACAGAATTATCATCGGCTTCAAATGGCCAAAGGACACAGTAACTGATCACGGACTCGAAGAAATACTGTCGCTCTTTCATGCCCCCATTCCGATTTACCGTTTTCACAAAGAAGCGCAGATCAAGCTTTTTCAGCCTTTGAATGATCTCGTTGAGCTAAGCAGTAAAAACACCAGTACAGCACTCAAAAATCTCATGATCCATACCAAGTTCATCGAATTCATGTATACGCTTTATGAGATGAAAGATCAGAATCAGTATGCACCCAGTACAGAAACCGGTGCAGGAGAAAAAATATATAATGTAACCAGTTATATCCATACGCATTACACAGAGGACCTTTCGCTTAAAAACATAGCAGAAAGCTTTTATATCAGCCCGTACTACCTGTCTCATCGCTTCAAAAACGTGACAGGCTATACTATCGTGGAATATATCCAGCTGACGCGGATCCGTAATGCACAGTATCTCCTCATCAATTCCAGATACAAAATCACAAAAATTGCGGAGATCACCGGTTTTTCCAGTTTCTCGCAGTTCAACCGCGTCTTCAGGAAATTCAGTGAGCAGTCACCGTCCGAATACCGCATCAAAATGAAAAGCGGATCTCTGCCGGCAGTAAGCGTCTGAAAAAATATATCACACAATATATATGCCAATCCTTGCGCCTGCATCAGACCAAAGAACAGCCGGTATACAATGACCTGAGAATGATCATTGCATACCGGCTGTTCATACATATATAGGAGGTTGTTAATTCATATTATCCCTTAAGATCCGCCAATGTATCCGTAAATTCTGAATCCATACTCTTTAAGAAATCTTCTGTCTTGGTGTTTCCTGCAAGTACATCTGCAAGGCCATCCTTAAAATCAGTACCTACAGCTCCTGTAAATGCCTGGAATCCCCACTCTGCACCTGGCTGCGTTCCTGTTGCTGCCAGCTCCTGTGAAAATGTTTTAAAGAAATCACTGCCGTAATCATAATTCAGACTTTCATTTCCCTTTACCTGCGACAGATAATAATTTTCTTCGCAGTACTTAGCATTCTGCTCCGGCTGAGAAATCCATTCTATAAATTCAGCGGCCTCTTTTTCAACACCGCTTCCTTTAAATGCAGCAAGCCACTTTCCGCCCGGCACAGTTGACCTCTGCTTATCTTTCGGGAGATAAGTCACACCCCATTCAAAATCAGTAATGGAATTTTTATAATTTGCGATCTGCCAGCTGCCGCCGATATGAGCCGCAACCTGACCGCTTCTGAACATATCCTGCGGCGTTTCAGATCCCAGCCATACAGAAGTCGGAATAATTCCCTTGTCATGCAGTTCCTTGAAATAATTTACAGCTCTTGCTGCTTCAGGTGTATTAATATTTGATGCAGTCAGGTCACTGTTCAGGAAGCTTGCACCGGCTTCATAAAGAAGTGTAGAAAACCGCTGTGTTGTATTATCATAGACAAGACCATATTTGCAGTCGCTGTTTTCCATGACTTTCTGAAGATCCGCTTCAAACTCCTCCCATGTCCAGATTTCATCCTCAGATTGCGGAACCTTTACGCCTGCTTTATCAAATGCTGTCTTATTATAAATCACACCATTAGCTGTAACATCCATCGGTGCAGCAATTACTTTATCGTCATAGACAAATTTAAGACCAGATCCGAAATTAGCAATAAACTTGTCTTTATCAATATACTCTCCCAGATCCACCAGCTGATTCTGGAAAGAACCCAGATTTGTCATACGTGCAAGAGCAGGTGCCTGACCGCCATTCACCATGTTTTTGAGCTTACTGTCAAGATCTGCATATGGTGTTTCAACAAGTTCAATTTTAATATCGGGATGAAGCTTCATATACTCATCAGCAAGCTCCATGAAAGATTCATTTTCTTTACCATCAGAAAACCAGACTACCTGCAGTGTTTTTACAGCCCCTGACGAAGCCTGTGACGAAGCCTGTGATGTTTCCGCGGCTTTTGATTCTGCCGCTGTTGCCCCTGCAGCCGCAGCTGAACTTCCTGCCGCAGAACTTCCGGCATCGGCTGAAGCTGTTCCGCTGGAAGCCGCACTTCCGCAGCCTGCAATCAATCCTGCCACCATTGCGGACGCAAGTAATAATGACAATGTTTTTTTCATATTATCCTCTCCTTTTTGACGATTTACGATCCTGTCAACTGATGAACATATTTTATCAGTTATATTGTCTCATTTCCGTCAAATCGGAACGGATAAATTATACATTATTGCTATCTTTTAAGCATTTGATATTTTACCGTCATGCTGTACGGAAGCTTCTTTGTTTTTAATATATTTTTTGGGTGTCATACCGGTATTTTTCTTAAAAACAGAGATAAAATGACTGTCACTGTTGTAGGACAGCTGCATGGCAATATCAGTTATCGACATCCCTTT
>CAZPEW010000099.1:7414-8506 GCA_964585695.1 uncultured Lachnospiraceae bacterium | reverse complement strand
GCATCGCCGTTCTTGCCGTTGAAATTATCATTCTCGGAAATGGCATTGAAAACGCCCTGTCCGTACATATCATAGTATGCAATGATGCCGTCTACATCTGCTCTCTTGACACCCTGCAGATATGCAGCGGTTACAGTGTTTGCGGAATCAACGGAATCCTGCAGCGGCTGAACCTCACCGACTGTCTTGATCTTGCCGGCCTTCTCATATTCTTCCCAGCCGACCTCACGGCGGTCAAACGGGCTGTTGTAGTTAGGACCTCTCCAGACCTTGATCAGGCGGACGCCCTCACCGTACTTTGCGATCATCTGATCGAGCAGAACGGTTACCAGGGATTTATCCTGCTGGAACATCTGTGTAACGCCAGGAAGCTTCTGATACTTGCCGTCGGTATAGAACTGCGTATCGAATGTAACAATCTTGAGTTTCGGATACTGCTCTGTGATTTCCTTAAGGAATACATAAGAGCCGTCCTGGTTGCCATGGCTTACCAGCAGTCCGTCATAGCCTGCAGATGCGCATGTACGGATGGTATCCTGCCACTTGTTGAAATCACCGTCGCAGAAGAAGAAATCAAATTTGACGCCGAGAGAATCGCAGAGCTTTGCACAGGAATCCTTCCACATCTGGAAAATGGTTGCTGACGGAAGAAGCATGACATATGCCACCTTCTTGCCCGCTACCGGGTTCTCTGTTGCTGCTGCCGCAGTTGTACCTGCCGCAGTTGTGTCTGCTGCCGCCACTGTTGTCTCGGCTGCTGTCTTTGTTGTTGCTGCTTCTGTTTTGGCTTCTGTTACCGCAGCAGTTGTACTTGCTGTGCCGGAGCTTCCGCAGGCCGCCATCATGGATACTGCCATGGAAGCAGCTGCGATGATACTGATCACTTTCCTGAACTTCTTCATAACACGTTCCTCCTTTTGTTTAGTAAACAATATTTTGTTACCGCGCCTAACGTTTAGTTAAACAATACTGCTGTTTTTAGGAAATGTCAATATATTTTATGCTTATTTACTATCTTTTATGTATTTTTATTTTATATTTTGTCACAAATTGCAATAACAAGTTGGACACCCTCCACTAGGCAGTCGTCTT
>CAZPEW010000099.1:0-7404 GCA_964585695.1 uncultured Lachnospiraceae bacterium | reverse complement strand
CTGTTCGTATTTGTTTAGTAAACACAAGGCCCCGGAGGGAAATTTCCCTCCGGGGTCTTTGACATATCCTTGTTTCATTGAAGTTTCCGCAGATCCAGTACACTGTCCCGGACTACCAGCCTCCCGGTAATCCGCATTTTCATCGGTTCAAACCTGCTGTCCTCAATCAGCTGCAGAAGCTGGATCACACACTGCTTTCCGATAATGTTTCTCTGTACATGAATGGACGTAAGCGGCGGCGAGCTGATGGATGCATACGGGATATCATCAAATCCGATCACGGAAACATCCGCAGGAATCCTGTATTTCATCTCCCGCATTGCCTTCATCGCTCCCAGCGCAATCGTATCATTCTCCGCAAAAAAGCAGGTCGGAAGCGGCGGTTTGTCTTTGAGTATCTTTAAAAAATCATCGTGTGCGCCAAGAAGTGTCGGTGTCACTCTGTATTCGTGTTCCGGTTTAAAATCAAATTCAAATTCCTTTATATACATCTGAAACGCTTTATTCCGCGCCCTGAAGTTTTCCGTAACCGAAGAGCTGCCGATATATCCGATTTCCTTATGTCCGCAGTCCCGGAGATAATGCAGCGCCATCCAGACATTCTCATAGTTGTTCATGCAGACACTGCTGTAGCTGTAGTTGGGGAAGGTGTTATCCACAACCACAAAAGGAATCGGAATATTCTTAAGAAGTCCGTAGCTCTCCTCCATGATCTCCGTCGCAACAACAATCATGCCGCAGTACTGCTGGTAGTCAATGGATTTAAGATCCGTCTGCAGATCGTTCCTCGCCACCATCATGGTCATCCCGAGATTCTCCTTCCGGAGCTGCCCTGCTATAGAATCAACAATCATGGAAATAAAGCCCTGGTTTTCCTCCACAAACATACCGCTCTTATAATACTTCATCAGCAGCACGCTCCTGGTCTTTACATTCTTCCTGACCGTAGGACTGTAATGGTACTTCTCAATTGCTTCCTGCACCATTTTTCTGGTTTCCTCGCTGACGCCGCTTTTGCCGTTCAGCACAATGGAGATCGCCGACGGTGAAACGTTGATCAGCCTGGCCAATTCCCGGATTGTCATATTAACCCCTTGCCTGCTGTCTGTAAACGCTGCTAAACAGCATATTTATTTTTACTAATCATACCTGGACTATAACACTCTGCAGACGCAGCGTCAATATAAAATAAAGGTGCAGCGCACTGTCAGCGCTGCACCTTTACCGGTTATTTCTGTTTCTTCTTTCTCCTGCTTACAAATACCGCAATCTCTCCGCCGAGGGATGCGAGGAAGATAAGGAAGTAAAGCAGCGTATGCGATGCATCGCCGGTCTTTGCTCCGCGGCTGCGTCCTGCTCCCTGCACCTCCTGATCATCCGGTATACCGTTATGGTTCCGGTCACGGAACGCGCCAAGCGGTGTGCCGTCCGGATTGGTCGGCCCGACAGATCCGCCCGGATTGCTGCCGGACGGTCCGGTTGCCGCCGGTGCCGTCGTTGTCGCAGCGACCGTCGTTGTTTCCGCCGCAGGCGTTGTCACACCATGCGGCGATGTTCCGCTATTCCCGCCGCCTCCGCCGCCGCTGGTTCTTGCATCGGTCATAACGACTGCCGTACAGGCATTTTTGTCACCGTCCTTAGATCCTGTCTTACGCGCCGGTATCACAAAATCAACCGGTTCCGCAATACGGTATCCCGCCGGCGCCTTAAGCTCCGTCAGTGTATAGGTAACGCCGGCTTTCAGCTTGCCGCTTGTGATCAGATACCCATCCGTACTGTCTGTTGTTGTCCATTGGGCAACAGTATTCCCGTCCGGATCAGTCACCTTAAGTTCTGCTCCCGCAAGTACTGTTCCGCTGCTGTTCTCCTTGAGGATACGTGCGCGTACCGGCGGCTCCAGCCAGCTGACTGCTGCTTCAGACCTGCCCGCTGCAAGCGTACCGTGATCCGTAACCGTGACAGTTCCATCGGCACCGGTCACGGAGACAGCCGTCATTCCGTTTGCTGCAAGCGTACCTGTGACAGTCGCATCTTCAGCAGAAATCTGATAGCCATCCGGCACTGCAAGCTCCCGGATCTTATATTCCACGCCCGGAATCAGATCTGCAAATGTCACCTTGCCGTTTGCATCTGTTGTCTGTTCATCCACCTCCTCATAACCTGTAATCAGTGAACCGATCCAGCCCGCAAGCCTCTGGAAAATATTTGCATTCGCAGACTGCAGTTCTTTCCTGTAGAGTCCGTAAACAGCTCCGGAGACCGCCAGTGTGCCATCATCCTCATCCAGCTTTGTAAGACCGAGGTCATAATGTGCCAGCGTATTGGTAAAGCGGATATCTGTTTCCGCACCTTCCGTAATTGTTCTTGTAACTGCAGCCCCGGCATTGCTGTCCGTTGCTGTTCCCGCTTCCGTCACAACATTGGCCGCGGTGTAATAAAGGGCTGTATTTCCGCCGTCATCCTCTGTGATCGTGTAGGAGATACGGTTTCCTGCAGCATCCATGACCGGGAGTTCCGACCATGTTGCCATCCAGTGTTCAGAAGCACGGAGTGTCCTGGTTTCATCAACAATATAATTATTATTGATAAGTGTACCGTTATATCTGAAAATATCTGTTCCGGCAGCTGAACTTGCATGCAGTGTCACTCTGATGCTGTCAGGCTGCAGTGCTTCCTCTCCCTTTCCGCTCAGATATCCGGCCCATTCCTTTAAAACCACAACAGAAGCTGTTGCCAGTGTATTGGTCAGCGTAGTCTTGTAAACAGGCTCCGTGAGACCATTCCCTGTACCGGAAGTATTTCCTGTCTCCGCAGTGCGTGACGAATAATGATATCCGCCAACTGTACCGCGTGTCTCATCCAGAGGATCTGCACTGACAGCCGCTCTGGTGCCATCATTCATTGTTATACCGGTTTCCACTGCACGATAATGATACCGGTAGAGCTCTTTGTCCGAAGCGTTGGCCGCTGTGTCAAATTTCGGAAGATCTGTCCATGTCTTTGTCCAGCTGCCGGCTGATACGGAAGCCGCTGTCAGATCAGCTTTCACAGCCTGCCCGTCTGCATAAAGAACATCACTCCAGATCAGATCTCCGGACGCATCACTGGCAGTCGCATGCTGCAGTTTAACCTGCACGCTCTTAACCTGATCATTTATGGCAAGCAGATTCTCTCCCCACTTTTTCTCTACCGTAAAGGAGGTCGGAATGATTGTATTTGTAAAATCTGCGACTGCAGTCGAATCTGTTGCAAGCGTAAAGCTACCGCTGGCAGGATCAGCCTGATTTCCGGATGCTGCCGTTACACCATCCCCTGTAATGCCAAGCGCAGAAGTATAGGCAGTATCTGTATCTTCGCGCAAGGTATATGTGATTGGATTGCCCATGGCATCTGCAACCGGAACATTTTTCCATGTTTCGCTATCTTCCCAGACATTTCCGTCTGTTCCGGCACGGTTAGCTGCCGTAAGCACCGATGTCGTCGAGAGGTTATAATCTGACGGCTGAATTGTCCTACCTGCCGCTGACATTGATAATGTCACCGTGATTTCCTGCGGCTGACTCGCATATGCATTTTCATTGTCTGACCACGTTTTTCTGACTCGAATGCTGCCTGTCGCAATCGTGTTTGTCAGCTCCGTTGCAAATGCTGTATTCTGCGCATCCTTTAACGCGTCACTTATAGCCGAATGGTACTGATAGCCCCCTGCTGTTCCGCTGAACGGATCCTTCAGCGCAGTTCCCGGCACTGCCGTATTGTCAACATAAGAAATCCGGTCCGTACCTGCATCATATGCTCCGTTATTGTCTGTATCATAAACCACGGCTGTTTCCACTGCCTGATAGCTGTATGGATCTTTACTTCCATTTTCCAGACCTGACGGCACCTTATTCTCCGGCAGATCCACCCATGTATGGAGATAACCCTCAGAAGCTTTCAGATAGTAGTCAAACGGGTCTGCGGAATTCCGGTACTCATGCCAGTTGTTTTCGCTCCGAGCCTTCTGATACAGCCGGATCTGCACAAGAAGCCTGTCATTGTATCTGCCAAAGCCTGTATCCCACACCTTCCTGACGGAGATGCCCGGTGCCGGAACAGTATTGGCAACATTTGTTATATTTGGTTTATCAGAAAGCCGGTTATTATCCTCACTTTCCTCCGTTTTTGTGAGACGCCCTTTGGAAATGGCTTCCGCAAGCGTAAGAGTCACTTCCTTTGCTGCATCATTTTCATCAAAAAACACCAGCGCCGACTCCGATGCACGATATTCCACCGCTGCTTCCTTTTCATTCCCGGATGTATCTGTCAGAATCATATAGGACGGGAACTGAACAGGAACTTTATGTTTAGCCGAATCCAGTTCCTGCAGAATACCGCTGTAATCAACCGTTTTATTTGTATTATCCACTGCAGGATCCATGCGGACCGTATAAACAGAACCGTTTCTCAGGAGATCATTCCACTGACTGTCTGACGGTGCATCAGACCCGGTTGCCCTGTACTGTACTGTATATATGATCGCTTTTGGAAGCGCATGATCTGTATAGCCATACCATGTACTGCCATATTCTGCTCCCGAAGCACTCTTCCAGGATTTGTTAACCTGTATCGTCTCCGTTTTTTCTGTATTCGTAATAGACGCAGTACCATCTGCCTGTGCTGCTGACGGTGTTGCCGCAACAGCAATTGCAGATTTCTGTGTATATGCTGATAAGAGCCCTGTGACCTCGCTTTGGTCTTCGGTAATCTGATAATTATACTTATTACCATCCGGAGCATAAATCTGCAGGCCGGAGACTTCGGTTTTGTATCCGTTGTCCTTTGTCAGTTCCACATCTTTAATTGATTCCCATGCATCCTGCGCATTGCCGCTGTTTTTCCTCTGCAGCTTCACAAGAATTTTGTCAGGGCGTGAATGAATATTATATTGATTATTGTATGTCCATACCTTCTGCACATTGATCTTACCGGCTGCCCCATATTCATCTGTAAATGCAGCCGAAGCCGCGCTGTGTTCTGTTCCGGAATTATCATTTGCAGTCTGAATATATCCTTTTCCCTTGGTATTAACCGGATCGTCGCTTGCCGGCAGTACATTTCCGCTGCCATCTTTAACTGTATATCCATTAAGGTTTGCGCCTCCGCCTACCTCAATCACTTTATAAATATACGGATAAAGATTCGGGCCATAGTATGCAATATTACTCCATGTAGCAGTTGCATTACCCTGTGTATTTTGGTATCTCGGTGTCTTTACTGCTCCGACAGACTCAGCGGTGCCGTCGATTTCCATTCCTTTAGCATCTGTCATATATCTGACCAGCTTAAATGTCGCTTTCGGTGTCCCATGGGCTGTATCTGCCTTAGTAAGATTCGTCCAGCTCTTTGATACAGAAACACTATACGCTTGGTTTTCGATATAGCCATTCGTTAAACGGTAATAGCCAAGAAACTCTTTTCCCTGCGTCAGATGATATACTTTACCAGCAATACCCGGGTCAGTTCCCGGCTGCCCGGATGTTTCTCTTAACTGATAGTCTGTATATGCAGTCCCGTTTATATCATAGCGCGGAACATTTTCAATATTTACTGTCATTATATTGCTGACTGTTGCTGTCACCGGCGCTCCGGAAATATCATTATTCACATAAAGATCATTATAATGCAGCCCGTTATCAACAGAACCCTGGACATGTATGACCACATCCGGATAGCTTATGTTGGCGGGCTTAAAAGAAGCCGGCATATCTGCATAATTTTTAACAACTGTAAACGAAATAGTATCTGCAGGTTTATTAACAAGCGTACCAGCAACCTCCGCATCCGATCCGCTGGCCGGGGTATAAGTCGCTACTACCGCATTTTTGGTCTCGTTGTTTTCCGTATAGGATATCGTCTTGCTCTTTGAATAATCCTCCGTAAAATCCCCGTAATCTGCTGAATCAGCTGACGGCGCTGTTGCATAGCCTCCGGAAAGCAGATATTTTGTTCCGAGTGTAGAAACTCCCTCCCCGATATAGTAAGTATATTTATATCCATTGCTGTCATATAACGGCATAGAAGAATACTGAGCCTGCCACCAGCTGTCAGCAGTTCCCGTTTTACTCTGGATGCTCCAGGTATGATCAATAAATCCTATTTTTTCATATACAGTATCCGTTCCTTTTGTAACAGATCTGTATAATTCTGTATAAATATCAGGGCGAGGCAATCCGGACTTCAAGCCCTTCCAGATTTTATTCACCTTAGGCTGAATGCTCCCTGAGAGGCTGTTTGTAAAGGTATACTGATATATATCCCCGGAATGGCAGACCATCTCGCTTCCAATATATTCTGAGCTGCGATTTCCTGAATATCCCAAAGATGATAAGGTCTGACTTCCTGCATTGTTATTTTCTTCCACGTCATACCATATGATTTTTCCTTTATCATCATATTTTCTGAAATTAACAGATGTATAGGTCCATTTATTTGAATCGCCTGATTCTGCATTTGCAACTTTCAGAGTAAATTCACCGTTGAGCTTTGTTTTCTGCGTCTCGGTAAGACTTGATGCTTCATCCACTGTACGTTTAAAAACAATTTTTTCCGGTCTCTTGCCCTCTGCATTATTACCATCAACCCAGTTTTTAACAGCCCGTATTTTAATAACACCGACTCTCCTGTTGGTGACAGTAAAATTAAAGGTCTGCAAATTATCAGCATCTTTTTTATATGCAGAATGCATGGAAACGTCATAGTACTGATCATCCGTTGCAACAAAATTCCACTTCCCATCTCCATTCGGATCATGCACTGCAGCGTATGTCTCATTGTCCTTTGCATCAGTATCAGAAATCACAGAAAAAGTCTTGCTGCTATCTGAGAGTACTGTCTCAGCCACATCAAAATATGAGCCGGTTTCCGGAGATGTATTTCCATTCCACTTCTTGTATGCCTCTGCGTAACTTTCTCCCTGACTGTCGGTCAAGGAGAGGTATATAAACTGCTGTTCCGGTGAAATAGTCCCGGAAGAGATCACTTTGTAAGCAGCGTTATTATAATGGCGCAGCTCAACATGTACCGTTTTACGGTACTCCTTGTTTTCATCATCCAGCCAGTTTTTGGAAACCGTCACCCATCCGCCGCCTGCTCCGGTAGGATAATTTGTAACATCAGAATTCACCTCAAGCTGATGGAGATTGCTGTAAGATGCTGTACTATCCGGATTTTGAAGCACATCCTTCTGCTGTGTATTGATCGTCCTTCCATAGGCCCCGTAAGTCTCCTCTGGTGCAATTCCGGTTTCTTTCACCGAGTATACATACTCTGCGCCATTTTCATCATAACGCGGCAGTGTACCATTTTTACCACTGCCCGTCAGATCCTGGTAACTGGTGACCGCACCTGGACTAAACGTAACAT
>CAZPEW010000098.1:6777-8522 GCA_964585695.1 uncultured Lachnospiraceae bacterium | reverse complement strand
ACCGAATCATGTGGGTAATTTCTGTGATGCACCGCTTAAGTATAATGCATCATCGGATGTACTGGAAGAGGATGCCGCAGGGGTCTATCTGGAGCATTTTGCCGGTTATATCATGCCGGGGGCAGTGCGGATAGGGCACAGCCGTTATACGGACAGTATTGAGATGACAGCATTCAGAAATCCTGACGGTACACTGGCCGCCGTGTTCCTGAACAAGGGAAATGTCCCGGTAAAGGGGTTCCTGAAACTTGGAGATTACTGTGCTGAGGTCGTCTTTCCGGCAAGAAGTATAGCTACAGCTGTGCTGTGAAGAAAGGAAGAGAAGGCATGGAGAGAAATGAACTGATTTTCGGAAGCGCCTATTATCTTGAATACATGCCGGAAAACAGAGTAAAAGAAGATATCCGGATGATGAAGGCTGCCGGCATGAACACTGCCCGCATAGCAGAATCTACCTGGAGTACACTGGAACCGGAACCCGGCATATTCTGTTTTGAGTGTCTGGATGCCATGCTGGATGCCCTTGAGGCTGCCGGTATGATGGCGATCATTGGAACACCGACCTATGCCGTACCCTCGTGGCTTGTAAAAGAAGATCCGTCTGTCATGGTTACGACAAAGGACGGAAGGGCGCATTACGGACACAGGCAGCTGTTTGATATTACCAACAGGACTTTTCTTACACATGCGGAACGTATGATCAGGGAGCTCATGAAGCATACTGCAAAACGTGCGTGTGTGATCGGATTCCAGATTGATAATGAAACAAAGCATTATGGTACAGCCGGAGAGGAAGTTCAGCGCCGCTTCAAGGAGTATCTTAAGGAAAAATACGGAACGGTCAGAAGGCTGAATGAAGCATTCGGACTTGCATACTGGAGCAATTCCATCGGCAGATGGGAGGATTTCCCGGATATTACGGGCTGCTGCAATGCAGGACTGGCAAGCGAGTTTGAGGCATTCCAGAGGAATCTGGCTGCGGAATATCTCAGGTGGCAGGCCGGCATCGTAAGAGAATATGCGAGACCGGACCAGTTTGTGACGCATAATCTTGATTTTGAGTGGAGAAAATTCGGGGCAGATATAGCGCAGGATGGATATACATACGGAATCCAGCCGGACATAAATCATGACCAGGTCGCCGGATTTCTGGATGTGGCAGGAACAGATATCTACCATCCGTCACAGGATGAACTGACCGGAGCGGAAACTGCATTCGGCGGAGATGAAATAAGAAGTCTGAAAAAAGACAGCTATCTGGTTCTGGAGTGTCAGGCACAGGGGTTTAAATACTGGACGCTGTTTCCAGGGCAGCTCAGACTCCAGGCATATTCGCATCTTGCAAGCGGCGCAGCGTCTGTCATGTACTGGAACTGGCATTCGATCCATAATGGGTATGAAACGTACTGGAAGGGGATACTGAGCCATGATCTGTCCGATAACCCGACTTATGAGGAAGCCGGAATAATCGGAGCCGAGTTTAAGAGAATCGGTAAAGAAAATCTGGTGCTTAAAAAGAAAAACAAAGCGGCTGTTCTGGTAGATAACCGCTCACTGACGGCTTTCAAATGGTTTCCGATCGACAAGGACCTGAGCTATAACGATGTGGTCAGATGGATGTATGATGCGCTGTATGAAATGAATCTGGAGTGTGATATTGTGCATGCCGGGAGCCTGGACCCCGCAGAATACCGGATTATTGTCACACCTGCATTGTACAGTGTGGATGAGCATCTGATCAGAAA
>CAZPEW010000098.1:0-6767 GCA_964585695.1 uncultured Lachnospiraceae bacterium | reverse complement strand
AAGCTGACAGATTTTGTGCATGCAGGAGGTATCCTGATCAGTTCATTCAAGTCTTTTTGTGCGGACCGGAATTTATCTGTTTACCATGATGCGCAGCCGCATGGCATGACAGATGTATTCGGCATGACTTACAACCAGTTTACCATTCCGGGCAAGGCAAGGCTCCGCCTGGACGGGAATGGTTTTGACGGGAAAGAATATACGATGGAGTATTTTGCGGAGCTGCTCAGAACAAAGTCCGCTTCGGATATTTCCGCGTCTTATGATCACAGATACTGGGGGATCTATGCGGGAATAACAAGGCATCATTACGGAAACGGAACGGCATATTATATAGGTTGCTATACAGATAAGGAAGTTTTAAAGAAAATTTATGCGCAGGCATTTGCAGATGCCGGAATGTCTGTGCCGCCGGTTGCCTGGCCGGTTATCGTCCGCAGCGGACTCAATGAAAAGGGAAACCGTATCCATTATGTGCTGCATTACAGTGAGGAGACAGAGGTGTTCTGCTGTCCGTACAGAGCAGTGACAGATCTGGTCTCCGGCAGGAAATATAAAAAGGGTGATGAAATCAGACTGACAGACTGGAGTGTCTGTGTTCTGGAGGAGAGCCCGGAAGAAGGGGAAGCAGATACGAATGATTAAAAATCCTATATTGCCCGGGTTCAACCCGGATCCGTGTATATGCCGGAAAGGAGAAGATTATTATCTGGCGGTATCCAGTTTTGAGTGGATGCCCGGAATTCCGGTCTATCATTCGAGAGACCTGAAAAACTGGGAGCTTTTTACGCATATTCTTACAGATGATACGGTGGATCTGAGACGGCTCCCCTCAGCTAAGGGTATATGGGCTCCGTGTCTGCGTTATGATGAACAGGATGACAGGTTCTATGTTGTATACGGAATCATGAACTCCATGAATGCCAGATATTTTGATGTGAATAATTATCTGATATCGGCAGAGGATATAAAAGGACCATGGAGTGAGCCGGTTTATCTGCATTCGGCCGGTTTTGATGCTTCGTTTTTCCATGACGATGACGGAAGGAAATGGATTGTTTCGCTGGAATGGGAAACAAGAGCGGGATATGAGAAGCCGGGAGCGATCTGTCTTGCTGCGTATGATCCGGTACTGAAAAAAATAACAGGTTATCCGAAACGTATCTGGAGGGGCGGAACTGACCGCGGCTGCATAGAGGCACCGCATTTGACGAAAAGAGGAGAGTACTATTATATCATGTGTGCAGAGGGCGGCACGGGGTATAACCATTGTGTTACAATGGGCCGTTCAAAAAGTATTTACGGACCGTATGAGAAGGATCCCATGAATCCGATTGTGACTTCTGCGCCCGGCGAATCCGATGAGCGGAAGGATCCGGATCATCTGAAGCTCCGGTACTTCAATCCGGATTCCGTTCTGCAGAAGTCCGGACACGGCAGTTATGTGGAGACGCCTGCAGGAGAGGTATATCTGGTGCATTTAACGGCGAGACCGTTTGTGCCCGAATGCAGGTGCACCCTGGGCCGTGAGACTGCGATACAGAAGATGGTATGGACTGAGGATAATTGGCTCCGTATGGCGGACGGCAGCAATCTCGCAAAGCTGGAGGTGCCGGAAAGCAGACTGCCCGAATGGCGGGAGTTCGTCGAGAGCTACTTGTTGTGCCCCTTCTGATTTTGATGATTTTGATCAGGATACACTGGGAATATGGTATTACGCACCGCGGCAGATGCCGTCCTGTTTTGCAGATGTTAAGGCAAGACCCGGTTATGTCAGAATACGCGGAGAGGAATCCAGGACTTCATTGAACCGTGTCAGCATCCTTGCCAGAAAACTGACAAGTATTTACTGCAGGGTGACCGTCAAGATGGAATTCAGGCCGGAGGTATACCAGCACAGTGCAGGGCTTATACTGTATTATGACAATATGAATTATATTAACCTGAGGAAGTATTACAGTGAGACGCTGGGACAGAGTGCACTTTCCATTATCCACCTGGAGAACGGCACTAAGACGGAAATGACCGATACCAGGGTTCCGGTCAGAGACTGTCCGGTTTTTTTACGGCTGTATGTTAATGGCAGAAAATGCTGGTTCGAATGGAGCTATGACGGAATAAACTACCGTAAAATCGGCGGATTTTTTGAAACAAGCAGATTTTCGGATGAGTACTGCTCGTATGGTGAGTTTACGGGTACGATGGCAGGCATCACATGTGCCGACCGGCTTTTGCATTCGCATTATGCGGACTTTGATTTTTTTGAATATATTGGAGATTATAAATATTAAGCAGCGGTGATCAAAATGCAGATGTGTTTATGGCATTGGCCGGAAGAGAGGAGAGACGGAAATGAGGAGAGACGGAAATTTTCTGCGAAGTTCTGTCCGGGACGGGGTACTTGACAGCTCATGGTATGATTAAGTGCAATGTGTTTATAATAGGGCTTTTAATACCAGAGAGGATGTAAATGGAAGTATTACGTTATGAGGACTCGACTATTGATGAAAGAATTCTGCGGGCAGTTAAGGAACTGGGTTTTGAGGTGATGACACCGATCCAGACACAGGCGATGCCGGTGATGCTGGAGGGGAAGGACATTATCGGACAGGCCCAGACCGGCACGGGCAAGACAGCGGCTTTCTCGATCCCGCTGCTGCAGGCGACTGACCCGGAGGATACTGCACTGCAGGCATTGATCCTGTGTCCTACAAGGGAGCTGGCTATCCAGGCAGCTGAGGAAATCAGGAAATATGCAAAATATATGTCGGGGATAAAGGTACTTCCGATTTATGGCGGACAGGACATCCTGAAGCAGATCCGTTCCTTAAAGGGGAATGTGCAGATCGTTGTAGGCACACCGGGGCGTATCATGGATCATATGCGCAGGCATACGCTGAAGCTTGACAATGTCAGGACAATCGTGCTTGATGAAGCGGATGAGATGCTGGATATGGGCTTCCGTGAGGATATTGAGACAATACTGCAGGGCATGCCGCAGGAGCATCAGACAGCACTTTTTTCTGCTACGATGCCGAAGCCGATTCTGGATATTACAAAAAAGTATCAGAAGGCGGATACGGTGTATCTGCATATGGCGGCAAAGGAACTGACGATTCCGCTTGTGCGGCAGTATTATTACGAGGTAAGCCGTAAGAATAAAGAGGAGGTTGTTGCACGTCTCCTGGATTATTATAATCCGAAGCGTACCCTGATATTCTGCAATACAAAGAAGATGGTGGATGATCTTGCAGAGAATCTGACCGGCCGCGGATATTTTGCAGAGGGACTGCACGGAGATCTCTCGCAGGCGCAGCGGGATCGTGTAATGACTGGTTTCCGCAGCGGACAGACGGAAATCCTGATTGCAACGGACGTGGCGGCGCGCGGCATCGATGTGAATAATGTCGAGGCGGTCTTTAACTATGATGTTCCGCAGGATATAGAGTACTATGTACACCGGATCGGCCGTACAGGGCGTGCCGGCAAAAAGGGCCGCTCTTTTACGCTGGTTGTCGGCAATGAAATTGATAAAATCCGTGATATCGAGCGGATCTGCAAGACAAAGGTGGAAGCCCGTGCAGTACCGAGTGCAGCGGATATAAAGGCTTCCAAGTCAGAGAAGATACTTTCAAGAATTCTGGATATCGAGCAGAGCAACGACATGAGAGATATGATCAGGATTATTGAGCAGAAGCTGAATGATGAGGATTGCACGGCTATTGAGCTGGCCGCAGCCTTTTTAAAAGAGCAGATGGGTGATGACCTCGAGGATATCCCGGCAGAGGATTTTGCTGTGGACAGAAAGAAACGCCGTGACCGCGACGGAAGATCCTGCAGAGACCGCGACGACAGCCGCGGCTGGGGCAGAGGCCGCAAAGATAAAAATGAAGACCGTGATGACAGCCGCGGCCGCGATCGTGATAAGGACCGCCGGAAGAAATACGAGGACAACGAAGGCGGCAGAAAGAAATATGAAGACCGCGACGACAGCCGCAGCTGGGGCAAGGACCGCAAAGATAAAAATGAAGACCGCGATGACAGCCGCAGCCGCGATAAGGACCGCCGGAAGAAAAGCGGTGACCATGGAGAAGATCGCTGGAAGAAATATACAGAGCCAAAGCATCATGACGGAAACCGCTGGAAAAAGTTTACGGATGGCGACGACCGGAAAAAGAAAAACAGCGACCGCAAAGGCAAGATTCATGATGAATTTGAGGAAAAACTCCATGCAGCATTCCCATGGATGAAATAACAGTTTAAATAGCAGACGGTAAGCAGGCAGTGATGGAATTATAAACAGGCAGGAAGCAGAAATCCTATATATTATGGATTATCTGCTGATTATAGATGTATTTTTGCTCCGAAACACGCCTGTTCTGACAGGAAAAGCAGCTAGTTTTGATGAAATTAATCATTTCTAGCTGCTTTTTTTGACTTTTTTGCGGGTTTAATGCAGTTAAATACAGCTAGAACTCTTAAAAGAGCAAAGATATATATGAAACACAACCATTGAGAACAATGTAAGCACTTACATGAATCAGGACATAAATAGTATTCCGATTTTTCCGTGCCTCTGCGTATCAGAAAGCAAATATTATTTACAGCAGTCTTTACAGCAGTTTTTACAGCAGTCTTTACGGCAGGGCAGGTGTGCTTAAGGATATGTTAAAGCATTCCTGATATAATAAAGTGGATGGAAAGCAGAAAATCTGCTATCATTTTCTGTAACAGCTGACAAAACGGAACAGGAAAATCTATTGTATCGCCGGAAAACGAACCGGAGATTGAACCGGAAAACAAACAGGAAAACGAACAGGAAATCGAACCGGAAATATATGCAATGGGTGGAGGGAATATTTCAATAATGAGGGGATGAGGTATATGAAAAAAGTCAGGATTACGGTGATCCGGAAAGCGTCTTATCCGGATCTGACGGAAAAATATGAAAACCAGATTGAACATGCGTGCGATCTTGAGGAAGGTGCAGTTTATACTGCGAATGGATGGGCAAAGCCGGATGGATTCTGCAGCAGTGCCTGGGACAGCATTTCTGCGTTTGTTATGACGCTTGCTCATGGCGGCGGAAATTTTTATGATGGCTGGATGAAAAACGAAAAGTCAGCCATGATTTCCTGCAATGACGGTTTCCGGCCGGTGAGTTTCCTTCTGGAAGCTATGGACGAGGATGCGGAGTAAGTATACAGTAGGGAGGAGCTGCTATGACAGAACTGCAGATGAACCATAAGACGATAAAGATTTATCAGGCTGAGGGCAGAAATCTGCCGGTGATTTACAGCAATGACTACGGTGAGAGCGGAACTGAGGTCCTGAAGTGCTGCAGAGAGCTGGCCTGCCCGCCGTTTCATCTCGTGACGGTTTCTGGACTTGACTGGGAGGAGAACATGTCTCCATGGCCTGCGGAGCCGGTTGTTACAAAAAAGGATCATTTCAGCGGAGGCGGACCGGCATATCTGGAATGGCTTCTGTCGGAGGCGGTTCCTGCTGCGGAGCAGGTTTTAAGGGATGGAGAAACAGCAGGAGATGCCGGAGAAGATAGTACAGGAAACGACATTGGTGCAGAATCCTATATCGCCGGTTATTCCATGGCCGGCCTGTTTGCGCTTTGGTCTCTTTATGAGACGGATTTCTTTAAAGGCGCTGTCTCGGCATCGGGGTCGTTATGGTATCCGGGCTTCTGTGATTATGCAGTTTCGCATTCTTTTAAAGGTACTCCGCGGCATGTATATCTGTCTCTCGGGGACAGGGAGAGCCTCAGCAGAAACCCGGTTTTAAAGACGGCGGAGACATCCTGCCGCAGGCTGGAGGCGTTTTACCGCAATCAGGGTACGGATGTGATTTTTGAACTGAATCAGGGAAGTCATTATAAAGATGCAGAACTGCGGATGTCCATGGGCATCCGCTGGCTTCTGCAGCAAACTGTCATATAGATTGAATTTCTGACTGGAGGATTCGGATATGCAGATTTATTATTTTTCACGGACAGGCAGGAGCAGGGAAATTGCCGGACAGCTTGCAGAGCGTTATCATACTGCGGCGATGGAAATCCGGGACCACAGAAACTGGAACGGGAAGGCGAATTATCTGAAAGCAGCCATGATGGCAATGGCAGGCAAATCCGTTCCGGCGGAGTACACGGCTCCGGATTTAAAGGATGACATTATTGTCATATTTCCGCTTTGGGCAGGGTCGGTACCGCCGGGAGTGAGGACATTCGCGGAAGAAGTCGGACGAGGCAATATTACGGCAGTTGTGACATCGCTCGGCAGCAGACTGAAAGACCGCAGCGGTTTTAAAAGAGTCATTGACGTGGTAGGCAAGGACATTGAGGCACCGGTGCTCCCGGAAGCAGAGGATGGAGAAAACAGGATTCCGGTGCTGCACTGCAGTATATGCAACGGAGAGCAGGTAGCCGGTTTCAAGGATGCAAAGACGGGCAAATTTGAGGAAGTCATGCTGATCCGGAATGATGAGGATCTGCAGGCTTTCATGAAGCAGTACGGGATCAGCAGGATTACAAGAGAATACTGAAAAACAGCAGGAGGAGAACAAATGGCTTACACGAAAGAAGAGGCGGTCGATCTGATGGAGGAGTTCAATGAGGGGGAGTTCCATCGTCAGCATGCACATATTGTGGGAGATGTGATGCGGTGGTATGCTGCGGAACTCGGTCATCCGGAGGAGGCCGGAGTCTGGGAGATTACGGGGCTGCTGCATGATCTGGATTTTGAAAAATATCCGGAGCA
>CAZPEW010000097.1:2211-8523 GCA_964585695.1 uncultured Lachnospiraceae bacterium | reverse complement strand
TTCCATTGTCATACCACCATCTGCCGGAATTGCTTCCTGTTCCCTGACGCCAGGTGCCCGCGAATGCCGGTACCGCCAGCACGAGACTCATTGCAAAAGCCGCTGCGGCTGCTCTTATACCGACGCCGTGCGCTTCTGAAACTGCATTTTTTATCTTGCTGTACATAATTTCCTCTTTTCTGTCAGAATACCCCCAGCAGACGAAGCAGCGGATTCAGACCCACCATTGCAGCTGCCGCAGCCAGAGCAATCCAGCCTTTTTTCTTAACTGCCGCATCTTTTGCCTGATATCCATGGACAAGCTGCATCAGTGCATATACCAAAACTGCACTTCCGCACCAGTATATAACCCGCGTGACAACATATAATATCTTAAGTGCCAAAAAAATCCCTCCGGTTTCTGTCCCTTTCCGCGGAACAAAATTCAGTTTTTAGGTGCGCACCCGGCCTGAAAATACATTCCGGCGCACCGTACAGACTGCAGATCTGCAAGGAGACGCTGCGATATTGTTTATCATAACGGTTTCCGCACAGCCTGACAACTTCCAATTTACTTACGATTCTCCTGTATCCGTACATCCACTGTGCTGTACGGAATATCGATTGCATTGTCCATAAATGCCTTAACGATATTTTCACGCAGATTGCTGCAGGCAGTATAGCTTCCGTCCAGATCCCTGGTCCAGACGGCAAATTTAAGAACCATTCCGTTCTGCGATACCCGGCTTGTAAGTATCGTAACCGGCTCCGGAAGCAGCAGCTTCTCCTTGCTGCATTCCTCACGGATGATATCCTTGGCCTTCTGTATGTCTGAATCATACGAAATTTCAAACTCCAGGAAATTCCCTATATGCTCAATATAATTTGTGTTTATGATAACGCAGGTATCTACAACGCTGTTCGGCACAATGCAGGTCTGTCCGTCAAACTGTTCAATCACAACCTGCCGGATGGTCATATCCTTTACAATTCCCTCTGCAATTACACTCCCGCTCTGCAGCAGTTTTATCTTCTGTCCGGTCTCAATCGGACGGGACATGGAGATGGAAAATCCGGAAATGACGTTGCCCAGTGTTTTCTGCGCCGCAAAAGTCAGAAGCGCAATGATCAGAGTACCGCTTCGCAGGAGACTGGTGCTGATTTCCTTTGTGGCATCAAATTCGCTCAGCAGCGTATAGATCAGAATAATGGCAAGAACCGCATTCGTTGTACTGCGCAGAAACTTATAGGGCAGCTTGTTCTTTTTCTGCAGCAGCTTTTTAAATGTCATATGCGCCGCTGCAAACAATACTGCAAAGGTAAGCAGAATAATGCCGACCGTAATGATCTTGTTCAGATCCATTTCCATTATGATTATCCTCCTTAAGACAGCTGATCCGGTGAGCAGGATCAATCATCCATATTTTCCCATCTTGCCGGCAGCTCGTCAAGGATTTCCGCATTGCCGGATGAATTTTCATTCTTTACAATTGAATTTTTGTATGCTATATTTATGAAGCTGTTTTAATCAGACAGTTGCCACAATAGCTCAGTTGGTAGAGCACCTCATTCGAAATGAGGGTGTCGCGGCTCCGAGTCCCTCTCGTGGCATACCTGAAAAATCCCGCAGAGCATAGAAGATCAGCTCTGCGGGATTTTTCTGCTGCGTACACTGATGGTTCCGTCCTCCGCAATACTGATATTTTCCGAAATGCTTTCCATATATCTGTAAAAATCCGACCGCTGACCGGATCCCTGCAGTTCCTCTGTATAACCTGCCGCGGATTTCCCCGGAATCAGCCTTAAAACCGGTGCATTATCTTCTCCCAGTGAGACACTGAGAAGTGCCGTCCCGGGGATCGAGCTGCCGAAGATGAAATTGCCGAGACTGTATACAATCGGTTTCCCTTTATAATATTCTATCCCCTGCAGTACATGCGGATGCGCGCCTGTCACAAGATCCGCTCCGGCATCAATCAGCTGTCTTCCAAGTGCCGTCTGTACTTCATTCGGCTTTTCTGCCCGTTCCGTGCCCCAGTGCATATAGACAATCGTAAAACAGCCTTTTTCCTTTTCTTTTTTTATCAGCGAAAGCAATGCTGCAGGATCATAGGCCGAAAACAGACCTGCATGCCGCCCGCCTGCTGCCCAGTCTGCAGCAGGCAGCACCCGGCTTGCTCCGATCACTGCAATCCGGTGTCCGCGAAGGTCTGTTTCCGTCGGAGTACCGGCCGCTGCAAGATCCTCACCTGCTCCCGTATATCCGATTCCAGCCGCTTTAAGCACCTCCATGGTATCTTCCAGTGCCTCCTGACCGAAATCCAGCGCATGATTATTGGCAAGCGTCACCATTGACGGATTGATTTCCTTTAAAATATGCACTCTGTCCGTCGGAATCCGGAAAGTATACTGTTTGTCCTCTGCCGCTCTGCCCCGGCTGCTGAACGGAAATTCCTCATTGACCATAAAAAAATCCGCTGCTGCAATTTCATTACGGTACCCGGCTGAAAGAATTCCGCTGATATCTCCTGCTGCATCATAAGCCTCCAGCACATGATCCGACAGATAAACGTCTCCTGCAAAAAGAAGCTGCGCTGTACCTGCTGCCGCTTCCTCCGTTTCCGATGTCCGTATTTCCGGTTCCTGTATTCCGGGCGTCTCATATCCGGATGTCTGCATTTCTGTTCCCTTTATCCCGGCAGAAAAATACTGTTTTCCTGCCGCTGCCATGACTGTCAGCAGAATAAGAAAAAGCAGCAGCACGGAGACAGGAAGCAGTCTCCTGTACTTGCCTGTTTCTTTTTCTGCCCGCGCAGCCCGCTGGTTTTTCCGCCTGCTTCTGCCTCTTTTTTCCTCCACAGATGCCTCCCCCTGGTTTCCATATTCAAAAGAACATTTGTTCTTTTTTATTGACAAGGTTTCCTGATTGATTTATCATATCATCAGAACGGTTGTTTGTCTATTACAGAGACAGGGAGGGGATAAAATGAAACGGATTATTTTTCATGTAGATGTAAATTCCGCCTTCCTGAGCTGGGAGGCCTGCTACCGCCTGCATCATCTTAACGGTTCCCTTGATCTGCGGACTGTACCGAGCGTCGTCGGCGGAGATCAGTCCAAAAGACATGGTATTATCCTGGCAAAATCAATTCCTGCCAGACGGTACGGAATTCATACCGGTGAATCCATCATGGAAGCTAAAAAGAAGTGTCCCTCTCTTCTTGTCGTCCCGCCCAATTACACACTATATTCAAAAGCCTCCCGGGCACTGATCAGCTTTCTCCGGCACTATACGGACCGGATTGAGCAGTACAGCATTGATGAGGCATTTATGGACATGACCGGTATTCCATGCGATCCCGTAAAAACCGCATATGAAATCAAAGATACAATTTCCCGGCAGCTCGGCTTTACTGTAAACATCGGTGTTTCAGAAAACAAGCTTCTGGCAAAAATGGCGTCGGATTTCCTGAAACCGGATCATGTCCACACGCTCTGGCCGGATGAAATCTGCGGAAAAATGTGGCCGCTTCCCGTTTCTTCTCTGTTCTATGTCGGCAGAGGTAGCTTTCCGAAGCTTACACAGCTGGGAATCCGCACCATCGGTGACCTTGCCTGCTTCAGCCCGGAGATCCTGTATCTCAGGATGAAATCCCATGGACTTCTGATCCGAGAATTTGCAAACGGCATTGATGAAAGCCCTGTAATTACCATGTCTCCTGCCAGCAAGGGCTACGGAAATTCCACAACAACACCGCACGATGTCACGGACCGTACGGAAGCAGGGTGGTATCTCCTCTCCCTGGCTGAGACTGTATCACAGCGGATCCGGGCTGACCGGGTACGTATTACCGTAGTAGACATCAGCCTGCGTGACAGCGATCACCGTTTCTATCATCATCAGATCAGCCTGTCTGTACCTACAGATCTTACACTGGAAATATACGATGCGGCCTGCCGGTGCTTCGATGAGCTGTGGAAAGGCTTCCCGATCCGGCATCTCGGCATACATACCGGCAAAGTCTCCTCTGCCGCCGGCAGACAGACCGGTCTGTTTGACAAATATGATTACGGCAAGTTAAAGCTTGCCGAGCATACTGTGGACGATCTCCGCATAAAATACGGAAACGACTGCATCAAAAGAGCCCGTTTTATTGAGCCTGCCGGTCAGAAGGCCGGCAGCGGCATCGATCACATGAGCGGCGGCATTTCCAGAGAGCGCCGGAATGTGGATTACACAAGAGAACAGATCCTGTAGAAATCGGTCTTTAATAAGCAGAAAGAGGAGGCCAGGCGATGACCGGCTTTGCAAGTATATCGGATGTCCTGCCCAAAACGGACAGCGGAAACTTAAAATCAACGCAGTATTCAGTTGCTGTAAAGGTATGGTTTACCTCTGCCGGTCAGATGCAGCCTCTCAGCTTTAAATTTGAGGGAGAGGACGGAACCATGCAGTATGTCAAAACCCTTATCGTGGAATCCTCCGAGGATAAAAATTATGCCGGCATTCCCAGCCGCGAGTTCCGCTGCTCTGCCTGTATCGGCGGTATCACGCAGCATTTCCGGCTTCTCTTTTACCCGGAGAACAGCAAATGGACCATGGTGATTCAGTAATAATACCGCATCACCATGGTCCGCTCTGTATTTTCTGATCTGTCCGATGCCGCCGTGTTTATTCCAGCTCAAACGCACCGGTATATAGCTGATAATAGCTGCCGTGCTGCGCGATCAGCTCCTCATGGCTTCCGCGCTCAATGATGCGGCCATGATCCAGAACCATGATCACATCCGAGTTCTGTACCGTAGAGAGCCTGTGCGCAATAACAAAGACTGTTCTGCCGCGCATCAGCGCATCCATTCCCTGCTGCACGATGCTCTCTGTTCTGGTATCAATGGAAGAGGTTGCCTCATCCATGATCATAACCGGCGGATCGGCAACCGCTGCTCTTGCAATGGAAATCAGCTGTCTCTGCCCCTGGGACAGGTTGGCCCCGTTCGCAAGGAGTTCGGTTTCATACCCCTTCGGCAGTCTACGGATGAAGTCATCTGCACCGGCGAGTTCTGCCGCCGCAATGCATTCCGCATCGGTTGCATCCAGCTTGCCGTAACGGATGTTTTCCATAACCGTTCCGGTAAAGAGCACCGTATCCTGCAGAATAATCCCGAGAGAATGCCGGAGATCTGCCTTCCGGATTTTTTTAATATCAATGCCGTCATAGGTGATTGTCCCCTTCTGGATATCATAGAAGCGGTTGATCAGATTGGTGATGGTTGTCTTTCCCGCACCGGTTGCACCGACAAAGGCGACCTTCTGTCCAGGATCCGCAAATACATTGATGTCATGCAGAACCATATTCCTGCCGTCATAGCTGAAGTCAACATCACGGAGCACAACGGCCCCCTGCAGCCTGCGGTACTCTGTCTTTCCATCCTTATGAACATATTTCCATGCCCACATTTCGGTTTTTTCAGCAGTTTCCGCAATCTGTCCTCCGGTCTCCCGGCAGTTTACCAGTGTTACATATCCTTCATCTGCCTCCGGAATCTCATCCATCAGACTGAAAATACGGCTGGCACCGGCCATACCCATGACAATGGAATTGACCTGGTTGGAAACCTGGCCGATGTTTCCGGCAAACTGTCTCGTCATATTTAAAAACGGCACGGTAATGCTGATGCTCAGCGCCAGTCCTGAAAAACTGAAGTTCGGGGCATGCACAATCAGAAGGATACCGCCGACAACTGCAACAACAACGTAAAGCAGATTGCCGATATTTCCAAGAATCGGCATCAGCGTATTTGCATACTTATTGGCCTGTTCCGAAACCCGGAACAGTTCATCGTTAAAACGGTCAAAGTCCGCCTTGGCCTGCTCCTCATGATTAAAGACCTTGACAACCTTCTGGCCGTTCATCATTTCCTCAATATAGCCCTCGGTTTTTCCAAGCTCTGCCTGCTGCTTCATGAAATACCTGCCGGAACCGCCGCCGACCTTTTTTGTCACCTTGCTCATTACAAACACACCGCAAAGTACGACTGCCGTCAGCCAGAAGCTGTAATAGAGCATAATCAGGAGAATGGAAAACACCATGATTCCGGAAATCATAAGCTGCGGAATACTCATGGAAATCAGCTGCCGCAGCGTATCAATATCATTGGTATAATAACTCATGATATCGCCATGATTATGCGTATCAAAATAGCCGATCGGGAGATCCTCCATCCCGTTGAACATCCTTTTCCGGAGCTTCATGAGAGAACCCTGGGTTATAATCGCCATCAGACGGTTATACGTAAAGCCGGCAATCAGCGAAATCACATACAGCACCGCAA
>CAZPEW010000097.1:0-2201 GCA_964585695.1 uncultured Lachnospiraceae bacterium | reverse complement strand
CCCATTATCTCTCCGGATACCGCACTCCAGTTGCCGGACTGCCAGTTCTGTTCAATAAGCGCAATAACCCTCTGCTGGAAAACAGCCGGAAGTGTACTGATAATGGCATTAACAATAATACAGCCGATGGTAAACGGCAGCATAACCGGATAAAAGCTGAAAAGAAGCTTTAAAAGTCTTTTTAAAACCTTGCCTGAACCCTTTAAAAGGCTCTGTTTCTGAAGCTGTTTCTGATCGCGGTTCTGATCCTGTGTCTTATTCATTTTCCTTACCTCCTCTGTTCTGAGAGGTAAAGACCTCACGATAAATGGCATTCGAATGCAGAAGTTCCTCATGGGTGCCATAAGCCGCAATGGCACCCTTTTCCATAATCAGGATATGATCTGCATCCTGGACAGAAGCAACACGCTGCGCAATGATGATCTTGGTGGTATCCGGTATGAATTCCGCAAAGCCTCTGCGGATACGGGCATCTGTTTTGGTATCAACCGCACTTGTGGAGTCATCCAGAATCAGAACCTTCGGCTTTTTAAGAAGCGCTCTCGCAATACAGAGACGCTGCTTCTGACCGCCGGAAACATTCGAGCCGCCCTGCTCAATATAAGTATCATATTTGTCCGGAAGCTGCTGTATAAATTCATCTGCCTGCGCCAGTATGCAGGCATTGCGCATCTCCTCATCACCGGCATCAGGGTTTCCCCAGCGCAGATTTTCCCGGATGGTACCGGAAAAAAGCACATTTTTCTGCAGAACAACCGCAACCTGGTCTCTCAGGCTTTTAAGGTCATACTCTTTCACATCGTGCCCGCCGACCCTGACACTGCCCTCTGTTGCATCATAAAGACGGGAAATCAGCTGGATCAGCGATGATTTGGATGTACCGGTACCGCCCAGAATACCGACGGTTTCCCCCGGGCGGATATGCAGTGTGATATCTGACAGAACATTCCACTCTGCAGTTTTAGCATATTTAAAGCATACATGATCAAAATCGACAGAGCCGTCAGCTACTTCATATATCGGATTCTCCGGGTTTTTAAGTGTGCTTTCTTCCTGCAGAACCTCGGCAATCCGTTTTGCTGATTCAACAGAAATGGTAATCATGACAAACACCATGGAAAACATCATAAGGCTCATAAGAATCTGGAAGCTGTAATTCAGCAGTGCTGAAAACTGACCGACATCCAGTGCCATGCCCCTGGTGGTAATGATCGTATAGGAACCGAAAGACAGAACAAAGAGCATTACGATATAGAGACAGAACTGCATCAGCGGGTTGTTGATCGCCAGGATCTTCTCTGCTCTCGTGAAATCTCCGCAGACATCCTCCGCAGCATGTCCGAATTTTTCTTTTTCATATTCCTCTCTGACAAAAGACTTGACGACTCTCATGCCATTGATGTTTTCCTGCACAGAATCATTCAGCGCATCATATTTACGAAAGACAGCCTTAAAGAGCGGCAGTGCACTGCGGATGACATAGGCAAGGCCCAGTCCCAGAACCGGAATAACCAGTACAAATATTGCTGCCATTCTGCCGCCCATGATCCATGCCATGGTAAAGGAAAAAATCAGCATCAGCGGACTCCGGAATGCAAGACGGATCAGCATCATGTAGGCCATCTGTACATTCGTGATATCTGTTGTCATACGCGTTACAAGAGAAGATGTCTGGAAATGATCGATATTTTCAAAAGAAAAATCCTGTATCTTATAGAAAATATCCTTACGGAGATTCCGGGCAAATCCGGTTGAAGCAGTTGCGCAGGCATTTCCCGCCTGCACGCCAAAAAACAGAGAGAAAAGAGACAGTACCACCAGAATCGCCGCATATTTCAGAATAACGTCCATACCGCAGCCTGCTTTGATCTGGTTGATAAAGTCTGCCGTAATAAATGGAATGATGCACTCCATGATTACCTCAAGTGAAACCATGACAGGTGCTTTTACTGACTGATTCCGGTACTCCCGGACAGACCTGGCAAGTATTTTTACAACATCCAAAATAAATCCTCCATTCAGACAGAAAACAAAATCAGAATTCTTTCCGCAGTATCTCCCTAGGGAATAGAATTCTGATCAGATGTTTTTGTACTATGCAAATCTATAGAAACTATAGAAGTATATCCAATATGCAGCTGTAAAGTCAAGTTTTTTTATTGATCCGCTCTCTGCCGTTCCCGGCTTTCCAGGGCTTTTCC
>CAZPEW010000096.1:0-8534 GCA_964585695.1 uncultured Lachnospiraceae bacterium | reverse complement strand
TCGTAAACACGATTTCATCCGAGGCTGTGTCCATATGGCAGATCGTCCCCATCTGTATGGTTCCCATCGGCTTCTCATGGCCGCTCCATACACCCGACATGACCGGACTGTGCATACCTGCAAAACGCACGGCCAGGAAATCCGGTACAGTGAATGCCGCATCATATTCATGATTATCGCATTCTTTGAAATTCCCGAGCAGAATACCGCGTACGCCGTCAAAAACGCCTGCTTCCTCCAGCTGGCTTATATACATGTCAAGATGCGGTATGGATTCCTCAACATCCTCCAGAAACAGTATCTTCCCTTTTGTCTCCGGCTGGAAAAAGGTTCCGACCGACTTGACCACCAGCGACATGTTTCCGCCGGTAATCATCCCCTCTGCCTTCCCCGGAACAATCACCTGATAGGGGATTTCCGGCGGATTTCTGAAAACATACCGGTCTTTCATAGCAAGCGCTGCCCGCAGACTCTTTCTGGAATAATCATCATAGCTTTTGGCAATATTGCTGAGCACCATCGGGCCATGGAAAGTAACCAGATCGCAGTAACGGTTCAGAACCGAATGGAAATTCGTAATATCGCTGTATCCTATGAACACCTTGGGATGCTTCCTGATTCCCTCCAGATCCAGAAATTCCATCGTCTGGCAGCTGCCGAGACCGCCCCTTGCACAGATAATCCCGTCAATTCCGTCATCCAGAAACATGTCATTGATATCCTGCGCTCTGCTTCTCGCATCTCCCGCCAGATATCCGTGGAAATTCATCAGTTCCCGGATGGTCCTCCCCATTCTGACATGATAGCCGAGTTCCTCCAGCAGTCCGGGAATTCTGGCTCTTTCCTCCTCCCTGACCGGAAAACTCGGGGCAACAACTCCAAGTGTATCTCCCGGAACAACCGGTCTGGGAAACCGCAGTGCCTTTTCCATTTTAACGCCTCCTGTAAACAGAGAAAGAGCTGCAAGGCAAAGTGAATATTGCCGCTGCAGCCCTTTTTAGTTTAATTTATTATTTTACGTATGGCAATACCGGACTGAAGACTTTATTCTGTCTCTGCATCCTTCCTTATCCGATCTTGGTATACTCAAAGAGATTATGTCCGAGATGATCGGAAACATAATTTGTCACACGATCGGAAACAAGTACCTGGGATTTCTTATAATACATCGGGATAATCGGGCTTTCCTGTACAAGAAGCTTTTCCGCATCCTCGAATGTCTTGAATCGGAAATCCTGATCTGTTGATGCTGCCGCATCCTCGATCATCTTATTGTACTTCTCGGCATTGTCGCCCTTCCAGCGGTTCTGATCTGCCATATTCTTTACCTTGAATACCTCAAGGATAGAGTTAGGGTCATCATAGTCGCATGTCCAGGAATCTGCCGCTACATCAAAGTTTCCTGCATAAAACTGATCCCAGTAGGAGCCTGACTCATAGGTTGTGATCTTAAAGTTGAGTCCCAGATCCTTCTTCCACATTGCCTGGATCGCCTGGACAATGGTCATAACCTCACTGTCGTTCTTGCAGATAAAGGTATATTCCTTGGAAGCGTCAAAACCGGCTGCAACCGCTTCATCAACCAGTGCCTTTGCCTTCTCGGGACTGTATTCAATCGGGTTTCCTGCAACATCTCTGAATGCCTTGCCGCTGTCAGAATAGCTGATACCCTCCGGTACGATGCCGAATGCGGAATCCGGTCTGCTGGAAACAATGCTCTTATTGATTGTATCTCTGTCCACATCCATGGAAAGAGCAAGACGTACGCGGGCATCGGTAATATTATCACAGTTGATATCATAATACTGCAGACCGATGGTAGGGAATTCCTTCAGTGTATCCGTTCCTGCAAATTCGCTCTGCGCCTGCTGGGAAATATTGGTGGTAAGATCAACTTCACCGTTCTTAAATGCCGTAAGTGCAGATGAGGAATCCTCGATAAATACCATTTCAATGCCAGGGATGGAAACCTTTGCGGCATCACGGTAATTATCATTCTTTACCAGCACATAATCCTGCTGTGGAGCAACCTCCGTCAGCTTGAAGGCACCGTTTGATACATAGGTGTCTGCGCTCTGCGACCACTTGTCATTCTGTGAAACAACACTCTTGCATACCGGGAAATAGCAGGCCTCGGCTGTAATATCAAGGAAATACGGCGTCGGTGCATTTAAGGTTACCACAAGCGTCTTATCATCTGAAGCCTTGATGCCGACATCATCTGCCGTGCACTTGCCCTCATTGTACTCCTCACCGTTTTTGATTACATAAAATGCATCGCAGGCACCGGATGCTGTTGCCGGATCCAGTACTCTCTTCCATGCATATTCAAAGTCGCCTGCCGTTACAGGGCTTCCGTCACTCCATTTGAGTCCGTCATACAGATGGAAGGTATAGGTAAGTCCCTCCGCACAGCCGTTTGTAAGCTTTCCGCCCGTTTCATCTGTCTTGTAGAGTCCTGTAAACAAAGCTTTCATGACAGAACCGGAAAGAATATAGCAGCACTGACCCGGATCCATGGTTTCACATTCACTCGGGAGCGCAACCTTCAGGTAATCTGCGCTGACTGCCGTTGCTGCTCCCCCGGCTGCTGCCGTACCGGCTGCTGTCTCTCCGGCACCTGTTGTTTCGGCTGCCGTACCTTCTGTCGTGCCTGCCGCAGCAGAAGCATCTGTACCTGCCGTCTGGCTGCTTCCGCATGCCATCAGTGAGGATGCAAGCATCGCTGCCGCCAGTAACAATGAAATTCCCTTTTTCCTTTTCATAATTATTCCTCTCTTTCTATATAATCAGACAGCACCAGTTCTCTGCCGGATTAATCCTCAGTCCATAAGATGACACGCAACATAATGGCTGTCATTTATTTTTTTAAGCTCCGGGAGCTCCTCCTCACAGCGTTTCATGCATTCGCTGCACCTCGTCCTGAAAGGACAGCCGGAAGGCGGAGAAATCGGAGACGGAACATCTCCCTGGAGGATAATCCTCTTGCTTTGTCTGTTTCTGACAGGATCCGCAATAGGGACCGCACTGACAAGACTTTTTGTATACGGATGAAGCATGTTGCTGTAAAGTTCATTCACCTCCGCATATTCGATGAGGTGTCCGAGATACATCACGCCCACCTTGTGGCTCATATGCCGCACCATGGAAAGGTCATGACTGATAAAAAGATAAGTATAGCCGTACTTTTCCTGCAGTTCCTCCAGGATATTGATGACCTGTGCCTGTATGGAGACATCCAGTGCGGAAATCGGTTCATCGCAGACAATAAACTCCGGATTTGCCACAAGTGCCCTGGCAATGCCGATTCTCTGTCTCTGCCCTCCGGAAAATTCATGCGGATACCGGTTGATGTGATCTTTCTTGAGGCCCACCCGCTCAATCATTTCCCTGACCTTATCCTCGGCTTCTCCGGGAGATGCCAGCTTCATGGCGATCAGCGGCTCCGCGATGATATTTCCGATGGTCTTGCGCGGATCCAGGCTGGTATAGGGATCCTGGAAAATCATCTGCATCCGCTTCCGGTACGGGAGCATTTCCCTGTCCGTAAATCTGCTGATATCCGTACCGTCAAAAATAATTCTGCCGTCCGGCCTGATATCATAAAGCCGGAGCAGCGCTCTGCCGACGGTGGTTTTCCCGCAGCCGCTCTCACCGACAAGTCCCATGGTGGTTCCCGCATCGATGGAAAAGCTGACATTGGTGACAGCCTTCAGGATTTTCTTTTTGCCCCAGCCGGTTCCGTGACCGCTTACCGGGAATTCGACGCTGATGTTTTCTGCTCTGATGCATTCTTTATTCATATCAGCACCACCTTTCCCTTCCTGGCTTCTACGGAAGGATGATGCAGCCAGCATGCACAGTAATGTGTGTCTGAGAAATCGAATCTCGGCGGCATGGCCTGCTCACAGAGCTTCATGGCATACTTGCATCTTGGTGCAAACGGGCAGCCCGCAGGCGGATTCAGGAGATCCGGCGGTGTACCGTTGATCGGAATCAGCTTATGCCCGTCCTCTCCCGGGATGGACCCGAGCAGTCCTGCCGTATAAGGATGCGCCGTGCTGTAGAAGATTTCATCGGTAAGTCCCTCCTCTACAATGATGCCGCCATACATGACAATCACTCTCCGCGAGAGCGTGGAAATAACGCCGAGATCATGGCTGATCATGATTTCCGCCATATGATATTCCTTCTGCATCCTGGCCATCAGCTCAAGAATCTGGGCCTGAATCGTAACATCCAGCGCCGTTGTCGGTTCATCCGCAATAAGCAGCTTGGGATTGCAGGACATGGCAATGGCGATCATGACTCTCTGCCGGAGTCCGCCGGAGAGCTGATGCGGATACTGCTTCAGCCTCTGCTTCGGATCCGGAATGCCGACAATCTCCAGCATATGAAGTGCCCTTGCGATTGCATCCTGTCTGTTCAGATGCAGATGCCGGATAATCGGATCTGTCATCTGCTGCTGTATGGTAAAGACAGGATTCAGACTTGTCATCGGATCCTGGAAAATCATACTGAGCTCATACCCGTCGATTTTCCGCATTTCCTTATCCGAAATGTGGAGGATATCCCTGTGATTGAAGGTTATGCTGTCCGCTTCCTTTTTCCCGTTTTTATCCATCAGACCCATAACCGAAAGCATGCTGACGCTTTTCCCGCAGCCGCTCTCACCGACAATACCCAGGCTCTCCCCCTCCATGACACTGAAGGAAACACCCCGCACAGCCTGTACCTCGCCATCATAGGTATGGAAGGTACATCTCAGATTTTTAACATCCAGTACTGGTTCAGCCATTGCTCCTCCGCACCTCTCTTATTTGAATAATTTCTGATCCAGTGCATCTCTCAGTCCATCGCCGATGAAGTTAAGAGAAAGGATCGTAATGCTGATTGCGATTGCCGGAAAAAGCATAAGGTACGGCTGCGTCATAAGATACTGGATTGCATCATTGCACATCGTCCCCCAGCTGGCCTTAGGCACCTGGATGCCGATCCCGAGGAAACTCAGAAATGCTTCCTCAAAAATGGCTTCCGGAATCAGAAACGTAACGGTTACAATAATGCTGCCGATACTGTTGGGAATCAGATGATGGATCAGAATGTTCCATCTGCTCTGTCCGCACACCTTGGCAGCCACCGCGTAATCCAGCTCCCGCAGTGAAAAAATCTGTCCCCGCACCATACGTGCCGTCGTAATCCAGAAAGTGAGGCACATTGCAAGCAGAATGCTTGTAATGCTGCTCCCCATGAACATCATGATCAGTATAAGATAGATAAGGCTCGGTATTCCGCTCAGCACATCCACGATACGCATCATGATCATATCCGTCATCCCGCCGAAAAATCCTGCAATGCCGCCGTAGATAACACCGATGACCATGTTGATGGCTGCTGCCACAAAACCGATGCTCAGGCTGATCCTCGCACCGTACATGGTGCGGATAAATACATCCCTGCCGAGCTGATCCGTGCCAAAAATATGCGCTTTGCTGGGTGCCTGGAGAATCGCCGTGAAATCTGTTCCGTCATAGGTATACGGAGAGAACACCGGAACAAAAACCGCAAGAAGCGTCATTATGATCAGAACGCCGAAGCTGACCATCGCCAGCTTGTCCTGACGCAGCTCACGCAGCGCAGACTTCCAGAACGGAATACTTTTCCGTCCGATCTCCTCCGCCCTGCTTCCCTCATTCTGCGTACTTTCCAGGAGATCCGGCGGTATTTCTTTTGTCAAATCAACAGCTTCCATCATATCCTCTTCCTTGCCTATTCATCAATTTTGATTCTCGGATCAATCAGCGCATATACGATATCCACCAGCATATTGCAGATGATGATCATTGCACCGTAGAAAATGGTAAGTCCCAGCGTCACGGAATAATCTCTGTCGCTGATCGCATTTACAAAATACCGGCCGATTCCCGGAATACTGAAAATTTTCTCTACAATAAAGGTACCTGTCATCAGCGATGCAGCCATCGGCCCGAGATAGGTAATAACCGGAAGAATGGAGTTTTTCATCGCATATTTTGCGATAACAACAAATTCAGGGATTCCTTTACTCCGTTCTGTACGGATATAATCCTGATTCAGGGTTTCCAGCATGCTTGAACGCATCAGACGTGTTATGTTTGCGATCTGTCCGAATGCAAGGCAGGTGACCGGAAGAATATAGCTCTGCCAGGTTTTGAGCCCGAAGCTCGGAAGCAGCTTGAATTTTCCGCAGAAAAGATACATGAGCAGTACACAGAGAACAAAGCTCGGCATGGACACACCGAGTGTTGCAATCACCATGGAAATACCGTCCGCAAGATGCCCTCTCTTTACCGCCGCAGTGGTACCAAGCGGTATTCCGATGCAGAGTGCCGCAAGAATTGCAAAGAAGCCGACGCGCGCTGAAACCGGTGCGCCGTTTCCGATCAGGCTGTTGACAGAATAATTCAGTTTCACAAAGGAAATACCCAGATTGCCGTGCGCGATATTTCCGAGGTATCTTCCATATTGAATATAGACCGGATCATTCAGCCCGTACTGTCCTTTGATCAGCTCCAGTACAGCCTCCGGCGTTTTACGGTATTTCTCAGGACTGAACGGTCCTCCGGGGATAACATGCATGAGAAAAAAAGTCAGCGTTATCAGAACAAACAATGACAGAATCCCTGCTATGAAACGTTTCAGAATATAGCGTGCCATCCGGCTACCTTCCTTTTTACAAAAAAAGCTGCCAAATCATTTTCTGATTACGGCAACCTCCTTTGTTGTGTTTTGTCTGTGCCTCATCAAACTGCTGTGACAAAAACTTGTAGAATTTTTTGTTATTATAACCAGTATTTCTAATAAAAGCAATATGCCTTCTGCATATCGTTAACTTGTTTTTTTTATTTTTATGAACTACTATTATAATTACCGTGGGCTGTACCCATGGAGTCAGAATGAAATACGAGGAGAATTGCGGGCGTGCGCAGCACGGAACAATCCGTAATCATTCTTTTGACATCTCCATCCTTTTATCTGCAGCAGAAAAATCCGATACAGAATCTGTATCTTATATGAAAGAAGACTCCGATATGAAATGTCTGCGTGATACCGTCATCCGCATCGATCTCGATGCAGTTTCCCGGAACATCCGGAACATACGTGCACTCGTCGGTAAAGACGTTGCCGTCGCTGCCGTCGTCAAGGCGAATGCCTACGGCCACGGCCTTACCGAAATCGTGCCGACGCTTATGGAAAGCGGTGTGTCCATGCTGGCAGCCGCAACGCTCGGAGAAGCGCTTGCCATCCGGGAAGCCTATCCTGATCAGGATTATCCGATCCTCATCATGGGGCTTACACCGGACCGCTGCCTTTCTGACATCATTCCACATCATCTGATCCAGACAGTCGATTCCTTCCATCAAGCAGAGATCCTGGACCGCCTTGCCGCCGCTGCCGGGGTCCGGGCAAAAATCCACATCAAGGTCGACACCGGCTTCCACCGCATCGGCTTTCCGTCAGATGATGCGGGCATCCGCGAGATGCTGCGGCTGAAGGAGCTCCGCAGTCTGGACATCGACGGCATTTATACGCATCTCGCCCTGCTCGATGACGAGACAAACCGGGAGCAGAATGAGCGCTTCACCCATGTGCTCGGCATCCTGCAGCAGAACGGTTTTTCTTTCCGCTGCATCCACATGGCCGACAGTATTGCTCTCGTCGACTATCCGGAATACCGGTACAGCATGGTCCGCGCCGGTGCGCTGATCTACGGTCTCCGCGGCTTCCACAAAGGCTATGCAGATGTCCGGCAGGCACTGACATTCGAAACAAAAATCTGCCACATCAGCACACTGCGCGCAGGCGAGGGCGTGAGCTACGATTACACATGGAGAGCACCGGCGGACGGTACAAGAATCGCAACACTCCCCTTCGGATATGCAGACGGCTATCCGAGGAATCTGAGAGACAAAGGCTATGTACTGATCCGCGGTCATCAATGTCCGCTGGTCGGCGTACTGTGCATGGACCAGTGCATGGCAGATATCACCGGTGTGCCGGAAGCTGCCATCGGTGATACGGTCATCATTTACGGCGACGGAAGCGACGGTGCGCCGGATATACAGAAAATCAGCGAGCTCGCCGGAACCAATAAAAATGAAATTGCCGCAAGACTTGGTGCCCGCCCTGATCGCATCTATAAAAAGAACGGAGGCTGGATATATTCTGATGGAACCGCTGTCTGATACACAAAATGAGGATTACAGAGAACTGCGGGCGGAGGCCGATGCAATTGCGCCGCTGCTCCGCGAAACACGTCACAGACTGCACCGCTGTCCCGAGAAAGGCACCTGCGAATTCAAGACGGATGAGATCATCTGCAGCTTTTTAAAAGCACATGACATCCCCTATGAAATGATTGCCGATACGGGCATCCTTGCCACTGTCACCGGCCGGAAGCCTGGGCACGCAAATGTTGTCGGTCTCCGCGCCGACATCGATGCACTGCCGATCACAGAGCCGGAGCATGCAGACGGAAGCTGCTGCTCCCTGAA
>CAZPEW010000095.1:8123-8575 GCA_964585695.1 uncultured Lachnospiraceae bacterium | reverse complement strand
GATTATTGTCATGGACGAAATCCTTGTGGATGTAGGCAGAACAGGCAAGCTGACCTTTACGGGAAGCTTCCATGACAGAGAAACCGGCTTGCCGGCGCGCCTCTGCGGTACCAGCGTTTCCAGAGCCACACTGCATAACCAGGACTACATCAATGAAATGTCTGTCGGTATAGGCGGAGAGTATAAGCTGTTTAAAAGCGGGGAAATCATTCCGAAATTAAATGGCTGCGTCAGGAAGCCGGAAAAGATTTTTGCAGCGCCCAAAGTCTGCCCTGTCTGCGGAGAGCCGCTGGTCCGGGAGGAAGATACTGCGGATATCCGCTGTGTCAATCCGTCCTGCCCGGCACAGCTCAGCAGAACAATTGCGTATTTTGCCTCACTGGACTGCATGAATATCATGGGGCTGGGGGAAACCATCGTAGACGGGCTTGTAAAAGCGGGCTTCCTCAGAA
>CAZPEW010000095.1:0-8113 GCA_964585695.1 uncultured Lachnospiraceae bacterium | reverse complement strand
TATCTACCGACTGAAGGATCACAGAGAGGAACTGATTGAAGCGGGAATCATCGGGAAAGAAAAGAATACAGATAAAATTCTGGCGGCGATCGAGAAATCCAAGGGGAATGATCCTGTGCGCCTGCTGACTGCGCTGGGCATCCGGAATGTCGGCAAATCGACGGCAAGAGAGATCATGAAGCATTATAAAAATCTGAAGGATGTCATGCATGCAGAAGCGGATGAGCTGACAGCGATACCGGATATCGGTCTGACCACGGCAGAGTGCATTACGGCATTCTTCCGGAATCATGCGAATGAAGCTGTCCTGCAGTCTCTGGAAGAGAGCGGTGTCAATATGGAGATGCCGGACAATGCGGAAGCGGAAACGCTTAAAGGACTGACCTTTGTCATTACCGGAACGCTTCCGACACTGGGCAGGAAAGAGGCAGAGGAACTGATCGTAAAAAACGGCGGCAAATGTGCCGGAAGCGTAAGCAGGAAAACCGATTATGTGGTTGCCGGAGAAGCAGCCGGATCAAAGCTGGATAAAGCCATACAGTTAAATATCAAAGTCATTGATGAGAAGCAGCTGCAGATCATGCTTTTACCGCACCGGCAGTAAGACCCTCAACGATCTGCTTCTGTGCAAGGATGTAAAAGACCATAATCGGCACCATGCTGAGGAGAAATGCGGCGAATGCCAGATTGTAGGCGACAGTGTACTTGTTCTGGAAATTATACTGGAACAGAGGCAGTGTCCACATTTTCTGGCTGGCATTCAGCATGAGCAGCGGAAGCTGGAAGTCATTCCAGATCCAGAGGGTATCCATGATCATAATGGATACGATGATCGGTTTCATCAGAGGATAAACGATGTGGAGGAAGGTGTAGAAGATGCCCGCGCCATCTATATAGGCGGCGTCCTCAAGCTCAACCGGTACTCCGGCGCGGATAAAGCTGACAGCCAGGAGCAGCCCCTCCGATAAGGAATAGCACCAGTAAAGGATGATCAGTCCCCACATATTCAGAAGCCTTATGCTGCTCATGAGCTTGATCTGCGGAACCATCAGGATGGTAAAAGGAACAAAGGCACCGGATACAAACAGGAAATAAACTGCCTTGTAATAAGGTTTCCTGAAATTCCGGGCTACGGAATAAGAAACCAGAGGTACAAAAAATGCGATGCCGGCAAGAGATGCACAGGTAATGATCAGTGAATTTTTAATGTAATAAAAGAAGTTGGATGCCTGCAGCACCTGTCTGAAATTCTCAAGATATAAACGGCCCGGCAGGCCGAAAAAATCTCTGGCTGTTTCAGCCGGCGTTTTGAATGCGGTAATAATGGTTACATACATAGGAAGCAGAATCAGGATGGAACCGATGAACAGAACCAGATATCTCAGGGTTCCGGCAGCGCGTCTGCGGAGTATGCTCCTGTTCTGTTCGCTTAAAGTGACTGAATTTTCCATGGTCAAACCTCTGTTAATCTTTCTCACGGGTGAAGTGCAGCTGCAGAACAGCGATAATGGTAATCAGGATAAAGCACAGCGTAGATTCTGCGGATGAATATCCGAACCGCATGTCAGTAAATGCATGCTTGTAAATCATGGTTGCAATGGACATGGTGGAAAACCCCGGACCGCCGTCGGTAGTAGCCTTGATATAGTCAAATACCATCAGTCCGGCTCTGGCATTAAAAATAATAATAATGGAAATCGTCGGCATCAGGAGAGGAAGCGTGATTTTACGGAGGATCTGGAATGTATTCGCTCCGTCAATTCTGGCGGATTCCAGGATATCGGAGGAGATGGTCTGCAGTCCGGAGATTGCCAGTACGGTCGGCAGTGCAGTGCCCTGCCAGACATTGATCATAAGGATGGCCCACATGGCGGTTCTGCCGCTGCTCAGGAGCGATTTGGACAGAGCTCCGATTCTGAGAGCCTGCCCGAGCATCGGCAGGAGACTGTTGTAAATCTGATTAAAAATCAGTCCGATGGTAATGCTGCTGAGGACGGCCGGAAAAAAGTAGATCGAACGGAAAAATGACCTTCCTTTCATTTTGTGATTCAGCAGAAGTGCAAGGATGACAGCCAGCGATGTACAGATTATGATCAGGAAAAAGGTGTAGAGGAAGGTTCTTCCGATAATGGAAATGGATTTGGCATCGCTGAACACCTTGGCATAGTTGCTGAATCCGACATATTTGTATTTTTTTGCTATCCCGTTCCAGTCGGTCAGACTGTAGTACAGTCCGGAGAACAGCGGGAAGATGATAAAAACGGTGTACAGTACAACGGCGGGAACCGTAAAAGCAAAAAACAGACGGTTTCTGCCGATGTGCTTCTGTGATACAGCGGTTTCTTTGTTTTTCATGACAATCAGCCTTTCAAATCAAAATAGCCGCATCTGATTATAAAATACCGGGACTTTTTCCATGAGGAAGAAATCCCGGCCATCTGATGCTGTCAGTTGCTGCTTAATACAGTCTGTATATTTGCGAGATAGGAATCCGTATCGCCGTTCTGAACGAGCTCATCTGCATAGCTGTTCATATTGTCAATAACACCCGGTTTCCATAACTGATCCGGCCAGATGCCTAAATTGTCCGTGCTGTTAAAGTAGTCAAGCAGCGGTTTGCTCTGCGTAATGCTGGTCTGGACATCCTTGATATAAGAAGGGGAACCGTCCTTATCGGCATAATACTGTGCGTTTTCTTTCCTGGACATGAAAGCAAGGAACTTAAGAGCTGCCTCCGGATGCTTGCAGGAAGCGCTGACTGCAAGACAGTGATCATTCTGATAAGGAATCATGACCTTCCTTCCGCTGGTGCCCGGGAATCCGAATGTCGAATAGTTCAGGCTGGCATTATCCTCATTGATCGTCGGAATCATCCAGATACCGCCGATAATCATGGCTGCAGAGCCATTCGCAAAATCCGAAATAGCCTGCTCATAGGTTGTGCCGAAGGAATCATCCTGGGCATACTGATTTAACTCAATGATCTGCTGCGCGGTGGTTTTGAAGCCGCTGTAATCGGAAACCTTGGCACTGCCGTCCTGGATTTTGGCAAAGGCATCTTCAAAATTATCGATATCGCTGACCTGCAGCATTTCTGTGATCTGTCCGGCGTGAGAAGCCTGGTTGTACATGGCGAACGGTGTTACACCGGCACTTTTCAGCTTCTTGCAGTCCTCAATCAGATCCTCGTATGTTGCAGGAACCTGGAGGCCGTTTTTGTCAAAGACATCCTTGTTGTAGAAAATTCCGGCCGCGTTCATTGAAATCGGCAGACAGTAGGCTTTGCCGTCGTATTCCACAGTTTCCAGCATTCCGTCCTTTACGTTTTTCATAAAATCCTGATCGGTAAGATCCATCAGCATGTCATTGCTGACCATTTCCTTGAATACCGGATCTGTAGCCCAGTGGCTCAGGATATCCGGCATGTTATTGGTGGACATGCGGGTCTGCAGAACAGTTGTCGGATCGGGGTCATTAATCTGTTCAATTTCGATATCCGGGTTTTCCTGCTCGAATTTTTCAATCAGTGTTTTATAAACATCCTCAACTTCTGACTTTACATTGAAGTACTCGAGATGGATCTTGTCACCGGAAGCAGCGCTTCCAGCGGCAGTGCTCCCGGCGGAACTTTCTGCAGCAGAACCTGCCGCAGAAGAGGAGACTTCTGTTCCTGCGTCAGCAGAGGATGCCGGTGCCGCTGTCGTAATGTCGGTACTGTTACCGCATCCTGCAAGCAGCATGGATGCACCTAAAAGAACGGGTAGAATTCTTCGTTTCATAATGTTTTCCTCCTGTTATGAATGATATTCTGTAAATAAGTGCTGATTTCAGCAGCAACCTGATCCATGGACCGGCGGTCTCTGTAGCAGTGATCGGCGCCCGGAATCAGTTTCAATACTGCTTTCTCGCCCCAGATCTGCTTCAGCAGAACGGAGTTGTATGGCGGGGTATCCCGGTCATTGTCCCCGTGAATCAGAAGCGCGTCGGGAGAGATTTTTCCTGCGGCAGCAAAACCATCGGTTCCGGCACTTTCATCAATCAGAGCTCTGCCGATCAAAAAACCGCCCAGGTCAAGGTTCCCGCTCTCTATGAAGCGGTAGAGCCGGTCTCCGGTCAGACCCGCGATCAGCTCATGGTACAGCGTAAATGCAGGACTTAATAAAACCAGTCCGGCGAATGCTTCCGGTTCGGCCGCACAGGCAAGCACAGCTGTTAAACCGCCCAGTGAATGGCCGCCGATAAAAATTTCCGAAGCATCAATTTCCGGCAGACTTTTTGCATAATGCAGAACAGACAGCAGGTCGGAAACTTCTTTCCGGATGGTGACATTTTCCTGTCTGCCGCTGCTCTCGCCATGTCCGTCATAATCAAAACGGATGCTGCTGATGCCTGTGTCATACAGCTTTTTGCTGATTTCAATCAGAAGCCGCTCATTCCGGTTGCCTGTAAGCCCGTGACCCAGGATAAGACATGGTGAATTTTTGACATTTCCGGCGAGGCAGATTTCAGCTGCCAGTTTTTCACCGCAATTGTCGATTTCCAGATATTTCTGCATTTAATCACCTGAATTCCAGATTATTTTTGAAATATATAACCAAAAAGCAGTTTAGATATAACTTGTAATAATTAAACTAAAGAATATTATAATTTCAAATCAGCCGCTGTAATATGCTTTTATTGACTCGTTTTATGGCAATTCTTGACTTTTTACATAAAAAACCGCACCTTTCCGGAAAGGTGCGGTTATACAGACCACTGCAGTTAAAACAACAGTCTTCCTTTGACAAGATCCTGATTCGGGACATTTCCGGAAGCAGCAGCGCTGCATATTCTGGCATACTGCTTCGGTGTCATATTATAGTATTTTTTAAAGATGGCTATGAAGGATTTCAGGTTCGGAAATCCGTTTCCGAAAGCAGCCTCGGTGACGGTGACATTCGCATTATACATTTGTGTGCAGGCCATGTTCAGACGCTTAAGCTGGAGGTAATCGCGGAAACGGATACCCATGACTTCGTGGAAACGCCTAGAGAAATATTCTTCGTCCAGATTCAGGTGATCGGCTACATCCTTCAGGGAGACGGCCTGCGCGTAATTCTCGTTGATGAAGTCGATGGCTTTATTCAGATTATGTGTGTTTTTTCTGCAGGGCGCAGCTTTATAGAGAGGATCTGTACAGTTCTTGAGGAGGTAAAGGATGATCCTGAGCATTACATCGGTAGCTTCCAGGCTGTAGAATACGCTTTTATGATTATACAGATCGACAATTTTACGGAGATGTGCAGTGAGGAAGGCCGTCTGCTCCGGGGAAAAAGTCTCCGTGAAGCGGATCTGGCCGATGTTTTTGAAATACCGCTTGATGAAATCACAGTCAATCAGAAGGGCGATGGACTCTGCTTCTTCTTTTACGGAAGAACGGTAGGAGGAGTGGACATCCTCGGAATTTACAAGAATCACCTCACCCTCAGAGACTTCCTCAGATCTGCCATTGATATTCATACGGGTATTTCCGGATATTAAATAGCCGAGCTCTATGTCCCGGTGCATATGCGGCAGGATTACCTCTGCGAGCATGTCGCCCTCTTTTTTGAAATAGAAGACCCGTGCCGGGAGAATGCCGTCGTGTGCTACCTGTTCCAGTTTTTCCGGATTCAGTGATTTTTTCATATTGTGTCCTTTCCCGTAACAATATAGCATACCTGATGGAAATGTGTGCAGAATTCTGCGGTTCAGACAGGGCCGGACTACCGTTCAGGATGTTAAATATACCATTCGTGACCTTATCAGAATATTTAATAAAAAATTTGCTATAATCATTTCAGATTCAGACGATCACAGTTAGATGTACATAAACAGGGAAACAGAGGAGGATATTTATATGCCGTTATATACAAAAAAGCAGCAGGAAGATGCAATGCACAATCATGGTCTGGCTTTGCAGTATGAAAATGAATATCAGGATGGTATGTTTTATATCCTGCGGGACTTTGATGGTCTCTCGGATACGCTGGACAAGGAAACGGTGATCAGTACAATTAAAGAAAGAACACGTCAGGATAAAAGCAGCGGAAAAGTTGACAAGGAAAAAATGCAGACTCCGTTTATAGCATACAGCGAGCATCCGAATCAGCGAGCAACTATTGAGCTTTTGTATCTTGTTTACCGTGGAATGCCGCTGAAAAGGGCATTGTCAAATGATCCGAAAGCCATGAAAGAGAGATTTTCCTATGCTGCGGACTTCCATGATATTTTTGACCGTAAAAAGAACCTGCCGGCAGACCAGCTGGAGGAACACGCAAAAAGAGCCGGTGCAGAAGCTGCAAAAATGACCAAATTCTTTGGGGCATATGTTAAAAGACTGCATGAAATGGGAAATCTGAGCAGTGATGCCAACCTGCTGAACAATTATCAGGAACTCAAGATGCTGTCGCAGGCCAATTTATTTTCACATAGTGCAGACGCTTTCAATGCAGCGGAAAAAGAAGGTTTTGAAAAAGAACTGGGAATGCCGTTGGAAAATCAGATAGACAACAGTACAAACCCTCCGAAGGTAACGCCGGGATTTTTTAATGCTGAAACCGGAATCAATACAATTACTACTATATCATTCATGGCAGCCCAAAGACTTAACTATATTCAGAGTGATGAAGTACAAAAGCAGGTAAATAACGACAGTCCGGATCTTGACAAGTGTCAATCGCAGAGCGTATACCGTGCTATTCTTGATAATATGTATAATCTTGCCGCAAAGGATGGCAGTTATATAAAACTCGGGACAGATGTGATCGGCCAGATACAAAAATCCCCGGAATTTTTTGAGACAGAAGAGCACAAAGAAATCATAAATAAAACAAATGAGGAAGATGTCAATCAGGCATTATATACCAGTGCACTGCCGGATGGGAAATCAGTATCTGTACTGAACATGCCTGCGCATGACAGTAATAAGGAAATATATCTGGAACTGAAGTATGATGAGTCGCAGGTAAAACATATTACACAGGAGGAAATCAGTAAGCAGGATGCGCTTGATGCGCAGCCAAAGGCAACGGAACTGAAGACAGAGTATGCGAATATAAGCAAGGACGAACTTTTGTCTGCTGCCGAGTTTTCAAAAGGATTCAGAGCGGCAGAAAAGAGTCTGGGGGAGAAAGCAGTTGATATAGGCTATCAGTTTTATGGTCTGACAGGCAATAACAAGGCTGTATCGTTTGACGAGAAAATAGAAGCTGAAAGTATAAGCCATGAGTACATGATTAAGGGACTCTCACGCGACAGATTAGAGATGTTCACAATTCCTTTGATCTTTATGAAAGCTACTGATAAAAATTTTGACGAAAGGATTTTTTTCTCGGATGATCCGCAGTCAAAGGATAAAATAAAACAGTATAAGGAACAGTTTGATCAGACATTTAAAAAGACGCCTGCACCGGGTGAAACACAAAAAGAGCATGATTTAAAAGCCGGGAAAGTATACGCTCAGATGTATAATTATATGGGCGATTTTACGCAGAAATTGGTTAGAGAGAATGATTTTGGAAATGATGAAATAATTAAAAACCATCTGCAGGAGCTGTCAGAACTGAAATGCAGTCTGGATCTGTTTTCGATGGCAGCAATGGACAGCCATTCCGCTGACTTCAAACAGGCATTTGATGACAACTGTTCGGATAAACATGAAGATATATATAAGGGAACCGGTTTTACAGCGAGCAATACAATGACTGTAATTTCCAAGCTGACAGACACCAGACGGCATTTTATCAATACTGACAGCAATTTACATGATGCGCTGAAGGCGACAGATGGAGTGCAGCAGGTTTTGCAGAATGCCACTAAAGGTTATTTAACGCAGATCCATCAGGAAGCATTGATGAACCCGCAGGAGCATCTGGTTAAAACCAGCGGGCAGATTATGTCAGCGGCTGAACCTGGAGCCGGGGGCTACGGAGAACTGAAAGAATTTTCCAATCCGGAATCATGGACAGAGGAAGACCGTGAGCAGCTAAGAGCGGAAAGCCGTTTACTTACAGAGGGGGTGCTGCCGGGAAGCAGGCACTCCAATCTTCATATAGAAGCGACGGGTTTCATGAGCAGATATGCCGAGGGAGGC
>CAZPEW010000094.1:0-8591 GCA_964585695.1 uncultured Lachnospiraceae bacterium | reverse complement strand
AGTTGACTGCGGAAGCTGTCCGGCTACAGTCTGTTCCGGTACGCTCTCGTTTCCGGACACCGGGATGGTTTCCGGTACGGTTTCCTGGACCTTTGCTTCCATGACGGCGGCATCCTGCGATGCAGCGGCTTTTTCCTCGCTCTGGTCGAGGAGGCGGATATAGGCGCTTCCGATGGCACGGTTCTCATAGGTATAGTCCACACGTGCGATGGAGCCGTCGGCTTTTTCTGCATCGCTCAGATCATAGGTGAGTCTGGAGGAGGCATCGCTCAGCGGAACATTTTTGGGCAGCGTGGCATGGCTGCTGTCGGAGATGGTCATGGAAAGTGTATCTACAACCGGAATGCCGTCAATTTTCATATTGCTGCCGAGAGAGGAATACTTGGTGTCATTCGCGTTGATCTGCAGCGAGGAAAAACCGGAGTAGCCATAGTCAAACAGATTTTTTGAATCGCTGTACTGTGAGTTGTGTCCGTTGAGGATAACGCAGATCAGTGTCATGCCGTCGCGTTTGCAGGCAGTTGCCAGGGTATTTCCGGCGAGGATGGTATAACCGGTTTTTCCGGCGAATACGCCCTCGTAATATTCCGGATAGGATTTCCGCATCATCCTGTGATGTGCGTAAACCGTGTTTTCGCTTGCGGCCGGATCCGGATATTTGCTGATCGGTGCATGTGTGTAGGCCTGTACGGCATCAATCTGCCGGAAGGTCTCGTTCTGGATCGCATAGCGGAGGATCTTTGCCATGTCGGAGCAGGTCGTATAATGCTGCGGATTATTGAGTCCGCTTGGGTTTGCAAAATGGGAATTGGTGCAGCCGATTTCGGCAGCCTTCTGGTTCATCAGCTCCGCGAATGCATCGTTGGAGCCGGCAATGTATTCCGCGAGTGCATTCGCGCAGTCATTTGCCGAATGCAGCAGGAGGCAGTAGAGGCAGTCCCGTACGGAGAGCTTGTCGCCTGCAACCGCGCCGATTACGGTAGAGTTGTCCTCGAGGTTTTCATTGACTGCCTGATAGGAAAAGGTCACCTTGTCATCGAGATCCTTGCACTTTTCCAGGACGATGACGGCGGTCAGGAGCTTGGTGATGGAGGCCGGGTAGTAGGCGGTATCCTGGTTTTTGCCGTAGAGCATCACGCCGGAATCTGCATCGATGAGGATTGCACCCTCTGACTGCACAGTGCAGTCAGGGGCCGGCCAGCCGGCGGCATAGGCCGGGGCAGCGGGCACAGAAGCCAGGATGAGCAGCAGAAGAAACAACGACAGCAGTTTTTTATTCGGAAATTTAATCATTCGCATCTTCCTCGGTAAGCTTAGGGAATACAACGGAGGCCTTGTAGAGGTCGCCGTCAATGGAAATTACGAGCTCTCCTTTCATCAGGGAGGTCAGGCTTTTGGCGATCGAAAGTCCGAGACCGGAGCCCTCGGTGGTACGGCTTACGTCTCCCCGCACAAAACGCTCGGTCAGTTCCTCCGGTGAAATATTGAGAGGAGCCTCGGAGACATTCTTAATGGTAAAGCTGCAGCTGTTCTCGTCCTCGGTTACATCCACATAGACGCGGCTGCCTTTTACGGCATATTTGCAGCAGTTGTTCAGCAGGTTCTCGATAACTCTCCAAAGCCGCCGGCCGTCTGCCTCGATCATGACCGGGTGATCCGGGATGTGCTCGACGATTTCCAGCCTGCGGATCAGGAATTTATCCTCAAATTCACCAAGCGCCTGCATGACGATCTCGGCGTAATCCAGCAGCTGGAAGTCGATATTGACGTTTCCGGAGCTGGCCTTGCTTGCCTCCACCAGGTCCTCCGTCAGGGTCTTGAGACGGCCGGATTTCTGCTCCAGCACGTTGATATATTCCTGTACGCGCGGATTCTCTATTTTCTCCCGTTTAATGAGATCCACATAGTTGATGATGGAGGTCAGCGGGGTTTTCAGGTCGTGGGAGACATTGGTGATCAGATCCGCCTTGAGCCGCTCGGACTTTACCTGCTCATCGACTGCCTTGGAGAGGCCGGTCGCGATTTTATAGGTATAGAAATCTATGGAGGCCATGATCAGGAGCAGTGCGACTGCACAGAGGAATGCATTCAGGCTCTGCGCACGGAAAAAGTGGATGATCAGCACCACGATCAGAAACAGGCTGGCGGCATTCGGAAGTATGAACAGGATGTAGCTGAATACCTTTGGAAAGGCCTGAGAAGCACTTCTGATATAGCCGCGCAGGATTTCCAGGATGTGATACAAAAGAGAATCCTTCCACAGCGAGCCGGCCTTGTAGCCGCGGATGATGTCGAGGGCAAGCGGAACAAAGACAGCATATTTCAGGAGGAACGAAATGGAGCTGTTCCAGAAATCCCATTCGCTGATTTCTCCGAGCACGTGTTCCAGGCTTTCCAGGAAGGCCGGCGCAATGCGGTCTGCCGCCAGAATCCATAAAACAAAGAAGCCGATGATCAGTTCTGCCGGTATATGATCGATACGGTGGAGATGGATCTTGCGGGACCCCTTTTCCGTGCCGGTAAAAGCAGCCAGTGTGCCGAGAGACAGAACGGCGCTCAGAATGCCGACCATCAGAAGAACAATGCCTGCAATGGAGTTTATACGGCGTGATTCATAGGTATCGGCCGCTTTTTTATAGATATCATCATTCGGAAAAGCAGTGTCGATACCGAGCGCAAAACTGTAGGAACCGTCATTGTACGGATTTTTGGCTTCCAGGAGCGGGACAACATTCGCCGGTGCCTGGGAGAGGTTGGTCTTGATCTGGATATCGGAGCTGTCGGTGGAAATATAGCTTCCGAGTGCGCAGATATCCTCTGCGGTTTTGCCGGAGGCATTGGTATAGACTGTATATTTGCCATCTGCGGCATACCGGATATAGTAGCTGATATTGGTCGGCTGATCAAAAAACTCTGAGCGGACCGCATAGTACTTGGCAAGATAGCCCAGCGTTTCCTGTGAGAGCGCACCGAGAGACATCATGCCGTCTGCCGGGCTTTTGAGCTGATAGTCAGGCATGTAGGCGCGATAGGTGACCTTGATCTGGTTCTGCAGCGCATCCTCTTCCTTGGAGACCGTGGCGGGACCGTCGGTAACAATCTCGTTTTTGTCGTTGAGGTAATAGCCCATGGAACGCGCGTAGCGGATCAGGTAATCCAGGGAGTAGGAGGCGGGGACGCCTTTGGACTCTCCTTGCGCAATGACATGGTTCAGATCCAGAGTGCCGTTTTTCTCAAACAGCGTTTTCAGATCAATATAGTCAAAAATATCATTGATGGACTCGCTGATCTGCGTCTCAAAGACGGAAGATTTTATATAGTAAGGCTGCTGGATATAGGAAAGAGCATTGCCCTCGGATGAACTGAAGGCAAGGATTGCAATGCTGCACAGCACCAGCAGGATGGAAAGCGCATGTACGCTTCCGGCAATGATTTTTTTCATTGATTTCTCCGTTAGCTTTTTCTGTGTTAGCTTTCTTCTGTTTCCTGATCGCCGTTCTGCTTCTCGATCTTATAGCCGACACCCCAGACGACCTTTAAATAGCGCGGCTCCCGCGGATTGATCTCGATTTTCTCACGGATATGGCGGATGTGGACGGCAACAGTATTATCGGCACCGATCGCCTGTTCGTTCCAGATGGATGTGTAGATTTCATCGATGGAAAATACCTTGCCGGCATTTTTGACAAGCAGAAGCAGGATGTTGTATTCAATCGGGGTGAGCTTGACCGGCTCGCCGTCGACCGTGACATCCTTGGTGTCATCATTCATGACGAGACCGCCGCAGCTGTAGATGTTTGCGGATTCGGGATCGCCGATATTGCCGAGCTGGGTATAGCGCCGCAGCTGGGACTTTACGCGGGCAACGAGCTCCAGCGGATTGAACGGTTTGGTGATATAGTCATCCGCGCCGATATTCAGTCCCAGGATCTTGTCATTGTCCTCTCCCTTTGCGGAGAGGATGATGATCGGGATGGAGCTGGTCTCACGGACCTTAAGCGTGGTGCGGATTCCGTCAAGTCCCGGCATCATTACATCTATGATCATCAGATCAACTTTTTCTGCTTCCATGATGTCCAGTGCATCGTAGCCGTCATATGCCTTGAGCACATGGAAACCCTCTCCGGTCAGATAAATGGAAATGGCTTCAACAATCTGCTTATCGTCATCACATACTAATATGGTCTGCATGATATCTCCTCCAGCGCCTGCGCTTAATGAGCACATAACAATACAATTATACTATATTATAGAAAAAAAGGCCATCTCGGAAACGAGATGGCCTTTGCAGCAGGGAGACGCACAGCGGTGTAAAAACCGTGCGGTCTGCTTTTTACTGTAAATCCTGATATGCAGACAGTCTTTGCAGATACTGCGGCATCTGTCAGCTGAAGATCCTCCAGCCGGCAATGAAGTGGCTTGACCACCAGCCGTTCAGACTTCTGTGGATAACACGTCCGTTGGAAGAGGATGCATCGATGACGGTTCCGCCGCCGGCACAGATACCGACATGTCCGGAAACAACGATGATATCACCTGCCTGGAGCTCTCCATAGGAGACTCTCTTGAAACGTCCCGGATTCTGCCATCCGCCGGAGGTCATGTAGGAAATGCCTACACCGGCCTGGTTCAGGCACCAGTATACAAAGCCTGAGCAGTCGAATGAATTCGGTCCCTTGGATCCCCATACATACGGAGAACCGATCTTGGAGGATGCAATGCTGATCAGAGCACCTGCAGAACCGGATACCGTAGCACCGCCGCCGCCGACATTCGGAGCGGAAGAACCCTGGCTTCCGGAGGAGGACGGAGTCTTGCTTCCGGAGGAGGATTTGGAGCCGGTATTTGTCTTGCCTGAACTGCCTGTACCTGCAGACTGCTTTGGCTTGCTCTTTGCGGAACCGGAGGTCAGCTTTGCCATCGTGGTGGAGCCTGCGGTACCGTCTGCAGTCAGACCGTTGACACTCTGGAAGGCGGCAACAGCATCCTTGGTCAGCTCGCCGAAATAGCCGGATGCCTTGTCCTGGCTGAGGTAGCCGTATTTTACAAGGTAATTCTGCAGATTCTTTACAGAGTCGGACTGCTCACCGATACGCATTGCATAAGGCTTGGCATCAGGTGAATCGAGCGCTGTACGTGTATCGGCACCAAGGTAGCCGTCGACGATCTGGTCATTCCTGGACTGGAAGGCACGGAGCGCATCCTGGGTGCTCTGTCCGAAATTGCCGTCTGCCGGACCGGTCATGTAGCCGAGATCAATCAGGCGCTGCTGGTATTTTTTGACAAGGTCGGACTGCTCGCCGAGCGCGATGATATTTGCCTTTACGGTATCGGAGTAGAGCAGTGCATCAGATTCACGTCCGACGGAGCCGTCTGCGGTGATGCCGTTGATGGCCTGGAATTTTTTAACGGCTTCTTCTGTTACGCTGTCAAAGGTTCCGGTGATCTGGCCGGCCTCGGAGAGGTAGCCCAGGTTGTAGAGACGATACTGGATATTGGTGATATCCTGTCCCTGGAAGCCGAGCTTTGCTGCATAATGCGGAGCGGAATCTGCCATAATGGCATCCCAGGTCTCGACACCGCAGATACCGTCCTGCTTCATTCCGGCCTGCCGCTGGAAGTACTGGACGGCGGTGGAGGTTGCCTGACCGTAATAGGTGGTCGGCTCATCATCGTCCATATAACCGAGATCCATCAGGCGCTGCTGGAGATCGCTGACAACGGAATTGATGACACCGACGGTCAGATTTACAGGAGCGAGTGCTTCTGCGTTTCCGTCGATTGTGACACCGTCGATGGAAGGGAGAACGTTGGAGGCTATGCCCAGGGCTGCAACACCCTTTACGACACCGCCTGTCTCAGGTGCAGTGGTAACAACAATATTGTCCTCGGAGGATGTCTCCGGGGAGCTGCCGATGGTTTTCTGACAGCCGCTGACTGTAAGCATGGAAAGCACGCAGAGTATGGCAATGCTGCCATGATGAAGTCTGTTTCTAATCATATAAATCCTTTCAGCTACGGAACATCCTGTATCCGGCACCGGGGTCCGGCTTACAGAATGCAGAATTTTAAAAGTATCGGCGGCAGAACGGCAAATACGCGTACTGCGCAAAAACTCGACATGTATTATAGCACAGCAGGAAACAAGGATGTTTGAAAAATCTCTTACAATCGTAAAAAAAGCTTGTGCGGAAAATATGAAGAAAACGAGGAAGGCAAAGAAAAAACGGTTTGTCAGTCTGCAGCCTCTGAAGCAGACACATAGATTCTGCAGAAAACAAAAAAATAAGCTCCGGATCTGCTCCGAAGCCTTATTTTGTGTGCGCCCTCAGGGACTCGAACCCTGGACAAATAGATTAAGAGTCTACTGCTCTACCAACTGAGCTAAGGGCGCTCATTTCACTCAAATCTGATTTATTTGAGGCGCCGTTTCTCACAGCGCCTTATTAATATATTAGATTCGTTCTTAATTGTCAAGAAGAATTTTAAAAAAAATCAAAAAAATTATTGAACAGCAATCAGCTTGAAAATCGGGTTGCCTTTCGCGGAGAATTTCTCCTCATATTCTGTCATGATGTTGCCTTCATTCATGGTGCTGTCATGGTGGAGATCCCGTGTAACCTTGAGAAGTTTCCAGCCGCTTTCCGGGATGGAGGTCAGGGAATAGTCAAAAAGTCCGACGTTGTCGGTTTTGAATTCCAGGGTGCCTTCCGGCGTGAGGATCTGCTTATAGATGTCCATAAAGACAGGACTCGTCAGACGGCGGTTTTTATGGCGGTCCTTGGGCCACGGGTCGGAAAAGTTCAGGTAGATCCGGTCTACCTCTCCTTTTTCAAAGATGTCGGAGAGCAGGCGTGCATCTATGCTCATGAAGGTCAGGTTCGGCAGAGCCGTGCCGTTTTTTTCCAGTTCTTCTCTTTTCCGTAGTGCCTTCAGGAGGACGGTGTCATAGCGCTCGATGCCGATATAGCTGATATCCGGATTCTGTGCTGCAAGCGATGTGATGAACTGTCCTTTGCCCATTCCGATCTCGATATGGAGCGGGTGCGGGCTGCGGAAGCAGTTCTGCTTCCAGCTGCCCTTGTACTGCTCAGGGCTGTGTGCGACAAAGGGGGAGTCTGCCACCATGTTTTCGGATCCGGTAATATGTCTGAGTCTCATGATTTCTCCTGCGTTTCTGTACAGGTGTTTCTGCTGCCTGCTGTTTTTTGTACGGTTTCTTATTAAGAAGTGTCTGCAATACGTTCTGTGAAACTGTTTCCGCGTGAGTGTAACACAGGCAGGCGGAATCGACAAGGGACAACTGTGTGTATGCCGGACGAATGCCTTAAGATATCCGAAATAAGTTCCGCATCCCTTGAATATAAAAATTTTTTTTTGTATACTTAGTAAAACGGTTCGGGCGGCTGCCCGGAAGGAGGATTACTGATGCCAACACCAAGAGAAACCAGTATCTGGGGCAAGATCAGGAAACAGCTGGGGGATGCCCAGAGTATGATTCTGAATGGCAGATATGCCGAGGCCATGATTTTAAATAAAGAAATTCTCAAGACACTTGTAGGGATGCAGGTCGACCGGGCCTGTCTCGTAACCAATACGCTTGAAGCAGATATCGATCAGCTTTTTGAGGGGAGATATATTTCAAAACAGACAAGAGACAATTATCATTCGATCCGGCTTTACGGTGAGCAGGCCGAGGCGGGCAACAACCCTACTGCACAGGCTGCGAATGACTCCTTCTATCTGATTAAGGAAGAACTTGAAACATATGTAGACAACAACCAGCGTCCGGCACAGCCGGCGGAAACGGATGTACCGGAGCAGGCACCGCGCAGCCGTGCGGCGGAGATCGCAGGGGCTGCCGCAGGATATCAGAATACTGCAGAAGCGCAGAATGCGGCGGGATCCGGGAGCGGTGCAGGATACCAGAATACGGCGGGATCCCAGAGCGGTACGGGGAATGCCGGGTACCAGACAGGAGCAGCCGGGAGGCAGACACCGGCAGGCGGCAGACGTCCGATCGGGACGGATCTTAATATTCCGCTTGGCGGCAGGCGGCAGCAGAGTGCGGGAGGCAGCCGTCCGACAAGACCGCTGCGCAGCAGCGAGCGCCAGAGAGTGCATTCGGGGCAGAGACGTCCGGGAGATGTGCGTTCCGGGAGAAATGCCCGCGGCGGCTCCGGCAGAGGCGAGCAGCCGATGGAGCTGGATCTGTATTCCATCCTCAAGATTGCGATTCCGGTTGCCTGCGTGATACTGGTGATTATCCTGATCCGCGTGCTGACAAGCGGCAGCAAGACGCAGATCGCCACGACGGCGGCAGCAACGTCTGCAGCGGTGCAGCAGGAAACCCAGATGGTGCAGGAAACAACCATGGCACCGGAAACAACTGCAGCGGCAGCTGAGAAGTGGGTTACAACGTCGGGTGTCAGGGTGCGTACAGCGCCGAATACCACGGATTCCAAGGTCCTGGATGTCCTGGATGCGGGGACAGAGGTTGAGTTTGTACAGGATGCCGGAGAGTGGATCAAGATCAATTACAAGGGCCAGGAGGCCTATATCAACAAGAGCTATGTAAAGGCAGAAACAGC